>CAXNEG010000039.1:0-10507 GCA_964201305.1 Polaromonas sp. | reverse complement strand
CCTGGACGGCTTTCACATCAGCTTTGACAACTGGCACAGCACCGACGCCCCCGAGAACCACGAACTGGCCCGCCAGATTTACTGCGATCTGCGTGACATTGCAGCAGACAAGGGCGGCTCGCTGATTGAGCGCAAAACGATTGAGCAGTTTTTTGACCCGGCCAAAAACATGTTTTTGCCGGACCGATTCATCAAGGGCGAATGCCCCAAGTGCCACGCCAAAGACCAGTACGGCGACAACTGCGAGGTGTGCGGCGCCGTGTACGCGCCCACCGACCTGATCAACCCCTTCTCGGCGCTGTCAGGCGTCAAGCCCGAGCTCAAAAGCTCGGAGCACTTTTTCTTCAAGCTCTCGGACCCGCGTTGCGTTGAGTTCTTGCAGAACTGGACGCAAGACGGCAAGCTGCAGCCCGAGGTGGCCAACAAGGTCAAAGAGTGGTTCAGCGTGCGCACCAACCCTGACGGCTCAAGCAGCGAAGGCCTGGGTGACTGGGACATCAGCCGTGACGCGCCCTACTTCGGCATCGAAATTCCGGACGCGCCTGGCAAGTACTTTTATGTGTGGCTGGACGCGCCGGTCGGTTACCTCGCCTCATTGAAGAACCTGCTGGACAAACGGGGCGAGGATTACGCCGCCTACATGGCCCAGCCCGACTTGGAGCAGTACCACTTCATCGGCAAGGACATCGTCACTTTCCACACCCTGTTCTGGCCCGCAATGCTGCATTTCAGCGGCCGCAAGGCGCCCAGTAATGTCTTTGTGCACGGCTTTTTGACGGTGAACAACGGCGAGAAGATGAGCAAAAGTCGCGGTACCGGCCTGGACCCGCTCAAGTACCTGAGCCTGGGCATGAACCCCGAGTGGCTGCGCTACTACCTGGCGGCCAAGCTCTCGGCGCGCAATGAAGACATTGACTTCAACGCGGATGACTTCATGGCGCGGGTGAACAGCGATTTGATTGGCAAGTTTGTGAACATTGCAAGCCGAGCGGCGGGGTTTTTGACCAAGCGCTTTGAAGGCAAGCTGAGCACCGACTTCGGCTCGCAAGGCTTTGCGCTGCTGAGCGAGTTGCGCGAAGCCTCGGACGGCATTGCCGCCCTGTATGAAACACGCGAGTTCGGCAAAGCCACCCGCGAAATCATGCTGATGGCCGACAAGGTGAACGCCTATGTTGATCAAAACAAGCCCTGGGACTTGGCCAAAGACGCTGCCAACGACAAAGCCCTGCACCAGGTCTGCTCCACGCTGGTGAACACTTTCGCCGTGCTGGCGCGCTATCTCGCCCCGGTCTTGCCATCGCTGGCGCAGGCAGTTGAAGCCTTCACCGGCAGCGACATGAAACACTGGAACGCCGCCGCGTCGGATGTTGTCAGCATCGCCCCCTACCAACACCTCATGCAACGCGTCACCCCCGAGCAACTCGACGCCTTGTTCGAGCCCCCGCCCGTAGTTGAAGAAAAAATCACCCCGGGCGGCGAAAAAAACAGTACCCCCACGGTCGGCGCTAACGCGTCCGACCTGCCCCCCGAGGGGGCTGGGCTCGCCTTGGGGCGGCCCGGCGGCGAGGCCATCGCCCCCACCATCTCCATCGACGACTTCGCCAAGATCGACCTGCGCATTGCCAAGATCGTCAACTGCGAGCCGGTCGAAGGCTCGGTCAAGTTGCTGCGCCTCACCTTGGACGTGGGCGAAGGCCGCATGCGAAATGTATTCAGTGGCATCGCCAGCACGTACAAACCCGAGAACCTGATCGGCCAGCTCACTGTGGTGGTGGCCAATCTTGCGCCGCGCAAAATGAAGTTTGGCGTGAGCGAGGGCATGGTGCTGGCCGCCAGCCACGAGGATGAGAAAGCAGAACCCGGTATCTACATCCTCAAGCCTTGGCCCGGCGCGCAGCCCGGCATGCGGATTCATTAGAACGGCCCACCATGAAAAAACCGATGATCAAATTGGCCGCCATCTCTCTCTTGGTTGCATCGCTTTCAATGAGCGGCTGCGCTGTCGTCGCTGTGGCGGACAGCGCCGCGTCTTTGGTCGTGGGGACGGTCGAGCTGGTCGGTGAAGCCGCCCTAGGAACCGCTCGCGTTGCAGGCAAAGCGGTCGGCGCCGCAGCCGACGCTGTGCTGCCGGCTCGCAAATGAGTATGACGACACTTCTGATGTGCCTGAACCACACGGCCTGAGTCGGGCCACACTGATGAAAAAATCTGATCTCCTGGCGTCTTTCAGGCCACGCCTTGTAGACACACTGACCGGCTACACACGAGATCGTTTCATCAAAGACCTGGGGGCCGGCCTGACGGTGGGCATCGTGGCATTGCCATTGGCCATGGCTTTTGCCATTGCTTCGGGTCTGAAACCCGAGGCCGGTATCTGGACCGCCATTCTGGCCGGCGCGATGGTGGCGGCCTTGGGCGGTTCGGCCGTGCAGATTGCCGGTCCGGCGGGCGCGTTCATCGTCATCGTTTACGGCATTGTGGATCGCTACGGCCTGGCCAATTTGCTGATCTCGACCAGCTGCGCCGGCGTGCTGATGTTTTTGATGGGCCTGCTCAAGCTCGGCACCCTGGTGCGCTATGTGCCGGTCAGCATTGTGGTGGGCTTCACCAACGGCATTGCCGTGTTGATTGCACTGTCGCAGGTGAAAGATTTTCTGGGCTTGAAGCTGGAGGCCATGCCGGCTGATTTTTTCTCGCAGCTGCACGCCATCGGCGGCCACCTGAACACCACCAATGTCTGGGCACTGCTGCTGGCTGCGGCCTGTCTGGGCGGCCTGTTTGTCTGGCCGCGCTTGTTTGCAATGCGCTTCATGACCGCCGGCCAGACAACACACATGACGCAGGCGATGCGCGCAGCTGCGCGCTTGCCTGGCCCCGTCGTGGCCCTGGTGTCGCTGACTGCGCTGGCCTATTTGGCGGGCCTGCCGGTGGAGACCATAGGCTCGCGTTTCGGCGGTATTCCTGATGCTTTACCGGCTTTTGCCTGGCCCGATTTTTCATGGGACACAGTGCGCTTGCTTTTTGCGCCCACCTTGACAATTGCGCTGCTGGGCGCGATCGAGTCGCTGCTGTGCGCCCGGGTGGCCGACCAGATCTCCGGGCTGCCGCGCCATGACCCGAACCAGGAGCTGATGGCCCAAGGTCTGGCCAATCTCGTGGTGCCTTTTTTTGGCGGTATGCCGGCGACCGGCACCATCGCGCGCACGGTGACCAATGTGCGCGCCGGCGCCAGCTCACCGGTTTCCGGGCTGGTGCATGCACTGACGCTGCTGGTGATCGTGCTGGTTGCCGCGCCCCTGGCACTGCATGTGCCCTTGGCGTTGCTGGCCGGCATCTTGGTGTACGTGGCATGGAACATGGGCGAGTGGCGCGGCCTGCTGCACTTGCGCCAGTACAGCAGCCACTACCGGCTGCTGATGTTGGGTACATTTTTCATGACCGTGGTGTTTGACCTGACGGTGGCGCTGCAAAGCGGTCTGGTGTTGGCCTGTGTGCTCTTTGTGCGGCGCATGAGCACGCTGTTTCAAGTGACGCAGACCGCCCATGATGCCGGCTCTGCAAGTTTTGAGCTCACCGGCTCCTTGTTTTTCGGGGCAGTGGCCAAAATCGATCCGGTCATGACCGTGGTTGAGACCACACCGCACGCCCTGCTGATACGGCTGGACGCACAGCGGCTGCATTCGCTGGACCAATCGGGGCTGGCGGTACTGGAACAGCTGCACACAGCCGTGATTCAGCGCGGTGGCCGGCTGGTGATCACCGGGCTTCATGCCCAACCGCTTCAGACCATGGGCCGCGCCGGCTTTTTGGCCAAAATTGACACCGCCTAAAATGGCCCCAAAGGTAAATACACATGTCCATCTTCCGCCGCCCCGACTACACCTCCGAAGTGACCCAGTTCATTGACGGTCTTAAGGCCAAAAAGCCCACGCTCGAAGCTGAGCAACGTGCCGGCCGGGCGCTGCTGTGGGACAAACAGCTGGACCGCAGCGCCGAGCAGGGATTTCAAGACGGCCGGCTTGACCAGCAAGCCTATGTTTACCTGACCGGTCAGCATCCAAAGGGTCAATGAGCCTGTGCCGGCATGGCGGCCTGCGCAGTGGCACGTCTGCCTTTGCAGCGCCTGACTGAGCCGGCCCGGCCCGTTTCAATCACATGAACAACCCATCTCACGCCAACGCCAACCCCGACCGGCCGACCGCCGGCGAAGGCACGCTGCTGCCGGCGGCGCAAGATGGCGGGCCCAACATGCCCGGGGTAATCGACCAGGTGGCATTGGCCAAACTCTACGGCGAGCCGCTGTTTGCGATGCCGCACGACCTGTACATTCCGCCGGATGCTCTGAAGGTGTTTCTCGAGGCCTTTGAAGGTCCGCTGGACTTGCTGCTCTACCTGATCCGCAAGCAGAACTTCAATATTCTGGATATCCCCATGGCTGCTGTTACCCGGCAGTACCTGGCCTATGTGGACGAGATCCGATCGACCAACCTGGAGCTGGCGGCCGAGTACCTGTTGATGGCGGCCATGCTGATTGAGATCAAGTCACGGATGCTGCTGCCACCCAAGAAAACCGCTGAAGGTCAGGAAGCCGAAGACCCGCGCGCCGAGTTGGTACGCCGTTTGCTGGAGTACGAGCAGATCAAGCTGGCCGCGCACCAACTCAATGAGATTCCGCAATTCGGCCGGGATTTTTTACGTGCCCAGGTGTTTGTCGAGCAGGCGCTGCAGCCACGCTTTCCGGATGTCCATGTGGTGGACCTGCAGGACGCCTGGCGCGATATTGTCAAGCGTGCGCGGCTGGTGCAACACCACGTCATCAGCCGCGAAGCGCTCAGCGTGCGTGAGCACATGAGCATTGTGCTGCGCAAACTCCAGAGCAGCCGCTTTGTCGTGTTTGAAGATCTGTTTGACACCACGCGCGGTATGCCGGTACTGGTGGTGACCTTCATTGCCATGCTGGAGTTGTGCAAGGAAGGCCTGATCGACGTGACCCAAGCCGAAGCCTTTGCACCGATTTACGTGCGGCTGGCCTACACGCCGGCCTGAGTGCGTAAAGCTACACCGGTCACAGGCCGGTATCGTCCTCATGGCGTCCATTTCTTTTGCGTTTCGACCCGTCAACTCAAGCGTAAGCTGATTAGACTCAGCACAACAGGGAGCCACCATGAGTCCATCCACATCCACCTCCGCTGCTGACAGCCAGGCCTCTGCCTACGGCACCCTGCCGCCGGCCTCCATACCCTCGCAGCGCAAGCCCGTGAGCTTACCGCGCCTGCGCGAACTGCATCAGCAGGGCGAAAAAATTACCATGCTCACCGCGTATGACGCGACCTTTGCCGCCGTTGCCGATGCCGCGGGTGTCGAATGCATTCTGGTCGGCGACTCTCTGGGCATGGTCTGCCAGGGCCTGAGCAGCACGGTCGGCGTGTCGCTGGAGACCATGCGGCACCACACCGAATGCGTGGCCAACGGCCTGCGCCGCTCGCAAGCCGTCGCTTGGCTGATCGGCGACCTGCCCTTCGGCACTTACCAGGAGTCGCGTGAGCAAGCCCTGCGAAGCGCCAGCGTGCTGAGGCAGGCGGGTGCGCACATGATCAAGTTAGAAGGCGGCGGCTGGACCACCGAGACCGTGCACTTTCTGGTTGAGCGCGGCATTCCGGTCTGCGCCCACCTGGGGCTGACGCCGCAGACCGTGCACGCGCTGGGCGGCTACCGGGTGCAAGGCCGGGGCGACAAAGCCGCCACGCTGCTGCGCCAGCAGGCACATGAGTTGCAAGACGCAGGCGCCTCCATGCTGGTGCTTGAAATGGTGCCGGCCTCCGTGGCTGCGGCGCTGACTACCGAGCTCTCGCGCTGCGCCACCATCGGCATAGGCGCCGGCCGGGACACCGCCGGCCAGGTGCTGGTGCTGCACGACATGCTAGGTATTAACCTCGGAAAGATGCCACGCTTTGTGCGCAATTTCATGGATGGCAGTGGCAGCGTGCGCGGCGCCATCGAGGCTTATGTACGCGCCGTCAAGGACGGTAGTTTTCCGGTGGACGCACAGCACGCCTGGTAGGCCGCGCCCCTTATTTTTTATCCCATCCGCTGCAAGGATTTTCTGCATGCATATTGTTCACACCATTGCCGAACTTCGCCAGAAGCTTAGCGGTTTTAAGCGTCCAGCCTTTGTGCCGACCATGGGTAATCTGCACGATGGGCATATCGCATTGGTCAAACAAGCCCGTACTTTGGGCGATGTCACGGTCTCCAGCATTTTTGTCAACCGCCTTCAGTTCGCGCCGAACGAGGACTTTGACAGCTACCCCCGCACGCTGGACGCCGATGCCCAGCGCCTGGAGGCAGCCGGCTGCAACCTGCTGTTTGCACCGAGGGAAAAAGAGCTTTACCCTCAACCGCAGACCTACAAGGTTCACCCGGCCTCGGAGCTGTCAGACATTCTGGAAGGGCATTTTCGCCCCGGCTTTTTCATTGGCGTGAGCACCGTGGTGCTCAAACTTTTTTCCTGCGTTTTTGCCGGCATGCCCGGGGGGGTGGCAGCATTCGGCAAAAAAGACTATCAACAGGTGTTGGTCGTGCAGCGCATGGTCCAGCAACTGGCCTTACCCATAGAAATCATCGCCGGCGAAACACAGCGTGCGGCCGACGGCCTGGCGCTGTCCTCGCGCAACAGCTACCTCAGTGCAACTGAGCGTGCAGAAGCCGTGCAGCTGTTGATCGCACTGAAAGCCCTGGGCCAGGCTGCCAAGGGCGCGCGCTTGGCGCAATTGCCCGAGCTCGAAGCCGCCGCCATGCAAACGCTGGCGCGGCGCGGCTGGAAACCCGACTACCTGAGCGTGCGCAGACGCAGTGATTTATTGCTGCCCCAAAGCGAGGCCCTGGCCAGCGATCCGCTGGTGGTACTCGGCGCGGCCAAGCTGGGCATGACCCGGCTGATCGACAACATTGAAATTTAAACCGCCGGGCTCAGCCCTGCTCGACAGTGGGGTCGCGCCCCATCAAAGAAGCCACCGCCTGCGCCGCACTCAGGTGACCGTCTAACAGAGCCACGACGGCCTGGGCAATCGGCATTTCGACACCCAGTGCACTGGCCCTTTGCAACACCGTTCGCGCGCAGTAAACACCTTCAGCCACATGGCCCAGGCTGGCCACGGCCTGCGCCAGTGTCTGGCCCTGGGCCAGCAGCACACCGACCTGGCGATTGCGGCTGAGATCACCCGTGGCAGTCAGCACCAGATCGCCCAGACCCGACAAGCCGGTAAAGGTGTCGGCACGCGCGCCCAGCGCCACACCCAGACGGGTCATTTCAGCGAGGCCGCGGGTAATCAATGCAGCCCGTGCATTGAGCCCGAGTTGCAGGCCGTCACAAAAGCCGCAGGCTATCGCCAGCACGTTTTTAACAGCGCCGCCCACCTCCACACCCACCATGTCCTGGCTGGCGTAGACGCGCAAGGTCTTGCGGTGAAAAGCCGCTACCAGAGCGTCTCGCACGGCGGCATGTTCGCTGGCGGCCACCAGCGCGGTCGGCTGGCCCAGCGCAACTTCACGCGCAAAACTCGGCCCGCTCAGCACGCCGACAGCCAGATCGGGAGCCATCTGCGCACAAATTTCATGGGCCAGCAAGCCGCCCCCGTCCGGGGCCTTATCCTGCGGCGATTCAAAGCCCTTACAAATCCAGGCCACTGGAACACGTACCCGGGCTGCCTGTAAGCGCAGCAGCACACTGCGCAGCCCGGCCATGGGGGTGGCGATGATGACCAAGTCTTGCCCGGCCACAGTCGCCTCCAGCGAGGTCGCTGCGCCGCCGGTCACTTGCAGGGACCCGGGCAGCGCGATACCAGGCAGGTAACGCTGGTTTTGCCGGATGCTTTGCATGGCACTTACCAACGCCGCATCCCGCGCCCACAGCGTGAGCGCATGCTGCGGCGGGTCCTGGCTGCAGGCCGATACAGCCAGCGCTGTGCCCCAAGCCCCGGCGCCCAGGACGCATATTTTCATAAGGCGTTGCCCGACGAAGTTGCCCGGACGGTGTGCGGGGCGGCTTTCAAGGCTTAAGCAACGATCTGGGGGGCGGCCTGGCTGGCGTCTTCAGCCTGCTGCTGGTACATGGACTGGAAGTTAATTTCGGCCAGGTGCACGGGCGGGAAGCCGGCACGCTGGATCACGTCGGCCACGTTACCGCGCAGGTAGGGGTAAACGATTTGCGGGCAGGCAATGCCCAAGATAGAGCCCAGTTGCTCGGCATCGATGTTGCGCACTTCAAAAATGCCGGCTTGCTTGGCTTCAACCATGAAGACCGTCTTGTCTTGAATCTTGGTGTGCACGGTGGCAGTCACGGTGACCTCAAATACGCCTTCGACCACGGGTTTGGTTTCGACTCCCAACTGAATGTCCACGCTGGGCTGCTCTTGCTCCATGAGGATTTCGGGGGAATTGGGCTGCTCCAGCGACACGTCTTTGAGGTAAACGCGCTGAATCTGAAAAACCGGTTCAAGATTGGCTTCTGCCATGGTGCTCTTTCAAAAACTATCAATAGGAAGACGTCGGTCCACTTGGTACACCGACTGAGGATTATCTCAGGCCGGACGGCGTGAGCAGTCTCAAGCAGCTGCAAGCAATGGCAGCAATCCCCCACGGCTATCCAACGCGACCAGGTCGTCACAGCCGCCCACATGGGTTTGACCAATGAAAATCTGGGGTACGGTGCGTCGACCGGTGATCTGCATCATGGTTTCGCGCTGGCCGGGCAACAGATCGACGCGGATTTCTTCAAGTTCGGCAACGCCGCGCTGCTTGAGCAAGGCTTTGGCCTGCAGGCAGTAGGGGCAGGTGCCGGTGGTGTAAATTTTGACGGTTGGCATGTTCAGGGCTCCTGTTTTTTTCAGGCTTTTTCAACCGGTAAATTGGCTTCTCGCCATGATTTGAGCCCGCCGCCAAGGCTTTGAGCCTGCTCGTAGCCCATTTTTTTAGCAACTGCCACCGCGCGGCCGGCGCGCGCGCCCAGCGGGCACACCAGAATCACGGGCAAGGCCTTGTTTTTGACCAGACCAGGCAGTTTTTCTTCGAGCTGGCCAAAGGGAATATTTTTGCTGCCGCCCACGTGGCCGGCAGCAAATTCATGCGGTTCGCCCACGTCGATCACCACCGCCTTTTCACGGTTGATGAGTTGCACGGCAGCCGTCGGGCTCAGCTTACCGGCCGAGGCGCTCTCGGCAATCAGGGGCCACAGGAGCATGCCGCCCGAAGCAAGTGCGACGGAAATCAGCATCCAGTTGTCGATGAGAAATTTCAATTTGAACCTTTTGAGTGTTGCGCCACAGGGCAGTTAAGCAGTGATTTTAGAATGCAGGGGAAGACTGGCGCATTGGGCCGGTTGGCAAGACCCCGAAACCGGCGATTCCCGAACTTTGTTTGTGACCCTTACCCTTGGCATTTTTCAGCTCTTTTCCCGAACCACCCCATGTACAAATTAGTGCTTATCCGTCACGGCGAGTCCACTTGGAACCTTGAAAACCGGTTCACCGGTTGGACCGATGTGGACCTGACACCCACCGGCATTGAACAGGCGCAAAGTGCCGGCAATCTGCTCAAGGCAGAAAACTACGACTTTGATCTGGCCTACACCAGCGTGCTCCAACGTGCCACGCGCACACTTTGGCATGTGCTCGACGAAATGGAGCGCACCTGGCTGCCGGTGGTCAACAGCTGGCGGCTGAACGAGCGTCACTACGGCGCGCTGCAGGGTCTGAATAAGGCCGAAATGGCTCAAAAATACGGCGATGCACAGGTGCTGGCCTGGCGCCGCAGCTACGACACCCCGCCGCCGGCATTGAGCCCAGACGATGCGCGATGCGAGCGCCAAGACCCGCGCTACGCCAAACTAAAGCCTGAACAAGTGCCCCTGACTGAGTGCTTGGAAGACACGGTCGCCCGCGTGCTGCCATTTTGGAAGGAATCCATGGCCCCTGCCATCCAATCGGGCAAGCGCATCGTGGTGTCCGCGCACGGCAACTCAATCCGGGCGCTGATCAAGTACCTGGACAACATGTCCAAGGAAGACATCGTGGGGCTGAACATACCCAACGGCATCCCTCTGGTGTATGAACTCGACGCGACTTTGCAGCCGATTCGCCACTACTACCTGGGCGACGCCGAGGCCATTGCCAAAGCAGCCGCAGCGGTTGCCAGCCAGGGCCACGGCTGAAACTTTCCCGCGCCCATCCTTGCCAACCGGTGCAAGGATGGGCGCCAAGGTGTATATTGCTAGCTGCTGGGGCATGTGCAACAACTGTTGCCGAAGTGCCCGAGGCAAGACCAACCAAGGTGTGTGTATGGGTCAGAAATTAAAGATCAGCGGCTGGATCGCAGTAGGCGCCATGGCCGGCGCGCTGACCACCGTGCAGATGCAAGCCGTTGCCAGGGGCGCTATGACCCCCTTGCCTCTGGAAGAGTTGCAACAACTCGCGGCGGTGTTCGGCATGGTCAAGAGCGACTACGTCGAGCCG
>CAXNEG010000038.1:0-10664 GCA_964201305.1 Polaromonas sp. | reverse complement strand
AGAGGCACATAGGCCTCGGACTTCAGACCGGCATTGACCACCACGTGGTTGTGGTCGATGCGGATGACTTCAGCGGTAATAACCTCGCCCGTGCGCATTTCGGAGCGCTTGAGAGATTCTTCAAAAAGGGCGGCAAAAGATTCAGACATTGATTTTCCTAATCCCCAGAACAGTGTTCCGACAGCACCATTGCTATCGTTTTTAGAGCTGACTGCGGCGGTTTGGTGCGGCTTGTGAAGGGCCGCGGGTTAAGTTGTGAACCCTTTGAGGCGGCGCCGGATTGAAAAGGCGCGGCGCTTTAAAGGGGCCTGTTACCGCGCCACCAGTCAATCAAAAGTGCGATGGATTGCTCAATCGTCAACTCGGAATTGTCCAGCAGTCTGGCGTCTTGAGCGGGCTTCAGAGGTGCGCTTTGGCGAGATGAGTCTCGCAAATCGCGCGCTTCCAAGTCCTGCTCAATTCCGGCCAGTGTAGCCGAAATACCCTTTGAAATCAATTGCTTATGCCTGCGGCCGGCGCGGCAGCGGGCGCTGGCCGTCAAAAAGACCTTGAGCGCGGCATCCGGGAAGATGACTGTGCCCATGTCTCGGCCGTCAGCCACCAGGCCGGGCAGTTGCCTGAAGCCGCGTTGCAGCGCCAGCAGGGCTGCGCGCACCGGCGCATGCACCGACACCTGCGAGGCGGCCATGCCGGCGCTTTCGGTGCGAATGGCGTCAGACACGTCTTCGCCGGCCAGCAACACCTTTTCGCCATCGAAGCGCACTGGCAGAGCAGCAGCAACCGCCGCAACGCCGGCCGCATCGTCCAGCGGCACGCCGGCCCGGCCCGCCGCATAGGCCGTGAGCCGGTAAAGCGCGCCCGAGTCCAGGTAGTGGTAGCCCAGCCGCTGCGCCGTCAAAGAGGCCAGCGTGCCCTTGCCCGAAGCCGTTGGACCGTCGATGCAGATCACCGGAATGTCGGCCGGGCGCGCCTGGGTAAGCGCAAACAGTGCTTCAAAGTAGTCGGGAAAGGTCTTGGCCACGCACTTCGGGTCCAGAACGTGCACCGGCAGGCCGGCCGGGTTGAAGGCCGCCAGCGAAAAGCACATGGCCACGCGGTGGTCGTCGTAGGTGTGGATGGTGGCGCTGCGCCACTGTACCGGCGGCGTGACGCGAATGAAGTCGGCGCCTTCTTCAACGACAGCCCCGAGTTTGCGCAACTCGCAGGCCATGGCCGCAATGCGGTCGGTCTCTTTGACGCGCCAGCTGGCAATGTTGCGCAGCGTGGTGGTTCCGTCGGCGTACAGCGCCATCACGGCCAGCGTCATGGCCGCGTCGGGTATGTGGTTGCAGTCCAGGTCAATCGCCTTCAGGGGCCAGGCGCCGCGCGAGACCTTCAATGAATTGGGGCTGCTTTCGACTTTGGCACCCATCAGCTGCGCGGCTTCGACAAAGCGGATGTCGCCCTGGATCGAGGCCGAGCCGATGCCGCGTATGTCGACGCTGTGGCCTGGGTTGGCGCCGGTAGCGATGGCGCCCAGCGCCACAAAATAGCTGGCCGACGAGGCGTCGCCTTCGACATGGATTTCACCGGGCGACTGGTAGCGGCTGCCGGCGGGGATTGTGAAGCTTTGCCAGCCCTGGCGCCCTACCTCAATGCCAAAGCGCGCCAGCAGATTGAGCGTGATCTCAATGTAAGGCTTGGAGATCAACTCGCCGGTGACTTCGATGCGGATGTCTTGCTGCGCCACCAGGGGCAGCGCCATCAGCAGCGCCGTCAAAAACTGACTGGAGACATCACCACGCACTTGAATCGCTTTGTCCAGCACGAGCTTGCCCGGCTTAAGGTGCAGTGGCGGAAAGCCGTTGTTGCCAAGGTAGTCAATGCGGCAGCCAAGCTGGCGCAGGGCATCGACCAGGTCGCCGATGGGGCGCTCGTGCATGCGCGGCACACCAGAGAGTTCATAGTCGCCGCCCAGCAACGCCAGCGCGGCTGTCAGCGGGCGCATGGCGGTGCCGGCGTTGCCCATGAACAGCTTGCCTTGGCGGTTCAACAACTCGCCGCCCAACCCGCCGATGACAGCGGTTTGTCCGGTCTGCTCGACGCTACAGCCCATCTGTTTGAGTGCAGCCAGCATCACAGCGGTGTCGTCCGATGCAAGCAAGTCATGCACCACAGTCCGGCCCCGGCTCAGCGCGGCCAGCAGCAGCACGCGGTTAGAAATGCTCTTGGAGCCCGGTAGGTGAACGGTGCCGTGCGCGCCGGTCAGTGGCGGAATGTCCAGCGACTCGATATCAAACATCGGGCAATTTCAATCTGGAGGCCCTGAACTGGGTGAGTGCGGCCAGAGCGCGCGCGTTTGACTGACCTGGGCAATGGCGCTGTACAGTTGTGACGCATCGCCGTCAATGATCAATTGCTCCAAGGCCTGCAGGCTTTGCTGAAAAAACTGTGATTGCGCCAGCAAAGCATCGCGGTTGGTCAATAGGATGTCGCGCCACATGGCAGGCTCGCTGGCTGCAATGCGCGTGAAGTCACGAAAGCCCGGACCCGCAAGCGTCAGGTACTTTGCGCCCAGTGTTTGCCCGTTCAGACTGTGCATCATGGCAAAGGCCAGCAAATGCGGCAGGTGACTGACGGCGGCGTAAGCAGCGTCATGTGCATCGGCAGCCATTTCGCTGACATGCGACCCCAATGCAGTCCAAACCTGGCGCGCCCGCAGGAGTTGGGCCGGGGCGGTTTCAGGAAGCGGCGTCAGGATGACTTTTTTGCCTTCGTACAAACCAGCTTCAGCGTTTTGCACACCCGACAGCTCTTTGCCGCAGATCGGATGCGCCGGCACAAAACAAGGAAGACGCTCGCCCAAGCTGGCCCGTGCGGCCAGAACGACATTGCCTTTGGTGGACCCGACATCCATCACCAGCGTGTCTTTGTGGATGACCTTGGCAATGGCTTGCAGCGTGCTTTGCGTCGCGCTCACGGGCACGGCCAGCAGCACCAGGTCAGCGCCCTGGGCAGAAAGCGCCGCAGAGGCGGCTACTTTGTCAATCACGCCCATTTGCAAGGCCATCTCAGTGCTGGCGGGCGAGGGGCTAAAGCCTGTCACGTGCTCAACCAAGCCGGCGCGTTGGATTGCCAAGGCAAACGAGCTGCCCATCAGGCCGCAGCCGATCAGACCGAGTTGTTTGAACATTGGAGCGCCCATCTTAATCGCCTGTGGGGTAGGTACCCAGCACTTTAAAGAAGGCGCAAAGTTGCTGCAGTTCTGCCAGCGCGGCACTCACATGAGGCTGCGAAGTGTGGCCTTGCAGGTCGATGTAAAAGTAGTACTCCCATTGGCCCGAACGGGCCGGACGCGATTCGAACCGCGTCATGGAAACGCCATGCGTTTTGAGCGGACCCAAAATGTCATGCACCGCGCCGGGCCGGTTGGGCACCGAGACAATCAGGCTGATGCAGTCTTTACCTGAGGCCGGTGGTGAGGGCAGTGTTTGCGGCAGGCAGACAACGGCAAAGCGCGTGCGGTTGAAGGCGTCGTCCTGAATAGCGTGCGCCGCGTTGTGCAAGCCAAACTGCACCCCGGCACGTTCGCTGGCAATGCCGGCCCAGGCCGGGTTGGTGGTGGCCAAACGAGCGCCTTCGGCATTGCTGGAGGCAGCGCGCCTCTCTGCATTGGGCAGGTGCGCGGTCAGCCAGCCCTGGCATTGGGCCAGTGCCTGCGGGTGCGCGTAAACCACCTCAATACCTTCGAGCGAGTCCGACAGGCGCAGCAGATTGTGGCGCACCATCAAGCTCGTTTCGCCCACGATATGCAGCGGCGAATTCAGGAACAGATCGAGTGAGCGCGAGACCACCCCTTCGGTCGAGTTTTCGACCGGTACCACTCCGTAACCGGCGCTGCCACCGGCGGTGGCGCGAAACACCTCGTCAATGCTTGAGCAGGCCACGTGCTCGATGCTGGCGCCAAAAAACTGCAGTGCCGCTTGCTCACTGAAGGTGCCGGCCGGGCCCAGGTAGGCCACGCGCACCGGCGTCTCCAGTGCCAGGCAGGCCGACATGATCTCGCGCCAGATGGCAGTCACGTGCTCATTTTTCAGGGGGCCGGTGTTAGTTTGTTGGATTTTTTCGATGACGGCGGCCACACGGTCAGGTCTGAAGAAGGGTGAGCCCTCACGGCGTTTGAGTTCGCCGACTTCTTCTGCAACGCGGGCGCGCTGGTTGAGCAGCGCTAGCAACTCCCGGTCCAGTTTGTCGATTTGGTTGCGCAGTTCAGGCAAGTTGGTTGTCATGGTTGTGTCCCTGCTCAGGCATGTTCTTTTTCAAATTCTCGCATGTGACTGACCAGCGCCTGAACGCCGGCCAGCGGCATGGCGTTGTACAGACTCGCGCGCATGCCACCCAGGGTTTTGTGGCCCTTGAGTTGCAGCAGACCGCGCGCTTTGGCCTGGGCTAAAAAGGCATCGTTGCGCGACTCGTCGGCCAGAAAAAAAGGAATGTTCATGCGCGAACGGCAATTTTTGGCGACGCGGCTGGCATAAAAATCAGAGCTCTCGATAAAGTCATACAGCAGCTTGGCTTTGGCGATGTTGCGCTGCTCGATAGCGGCCACGCCGCCTTGTTTTTTCATCCATTGAAAGGTCAGGCCGGCGATGTAAATACCGTAAGTGGGCGGCGTGTTGTACATCGAGAGGTTGTCCGCAACTATCTTGTAATCAAAGGCCGAAGGGCAGTGGGCCATGGCACGCCCCAGCAAGTCCTGGCGTACAAACACCAGGGTCACACCGGCAGGACCGACGTTTTTTTGTGCACCGCCAAATGCCAAGCCAACGCGCGACCAGTCCACCGGCCGCGACAACATGTGCGAGGAAATGTCAGCCACCAGCGGCGCGTTGCTGCCCAGCGCTTGAAGGTCGGGCAATTCGTGCATTTCAATGCCGTGCACAGTTTCATTGCTGCACAGATGCACATAGCGCGCATTGGGGCTGAGCTGCCAGCTGGCTGCGTCCGGCAAGGTGGTGTGGCCGGTGTCCGCATTGCTGGCGGCCACATTCACGTCGCAGTACTTGCGCGCTTCTTTTTGCGAACGCTCGCTCCAGGCGCCGGTGACCACAAAGTCAGCGCGCTCGCCGCAAGACAGGTTCAGTGGCACGATCGCGTTTGCTGCGATACCGCCACCTTGCATGAAGAGAATTTTGAAGTTTTGAGGTACGGCCAGCAACTCGCGCACGTCGGCTTCGGCAGCTTCGTAGATGGATATAAATTCTTTGCCGCGGTGGCTCATTTCCATGACGCTCATGCCGCTGCCGTGCCAGTCCAGCATGTCGGTGGCGGCGCGCTCCAGCACCTCTTCAGGCAGCACAGCCGGGCCCGCCGAAAAATTGAAGGGCCGGTTCATCGCGGCAGGGCCGGGGCGCGGTGCTGTGAAAGCATGGTCAGTCGGCAGAACCCGTCGCGGCGTCTGTGTCTTCGTCACCTTCTGTGTCTGCAGCAGGGTCTGCGGCGTCCAGGCTGGCGTCGTTCTCAACGATGCGCTGCAAGCCACTGAGCTTGGAGCCGTCATCCAGCCCGATCAGCGTCACGCCCTGCGTGGCCCGGCCCATTTCGCGGATCTCGCTGACGCGCGTGCGCACCAGCACGCCGCGGTCGGTGATCAGCATGATCTCGTCGTCGGTGTGCACCAGCGTGGCGGCCACCACTTTGCCGTTGCGCTCGCTTTGCTGGATGGCGATCATGCCCTTGGTGCCGCGGCCGTGGCGCGTGTACTCGTCAATCGAGGTGCGCTTGCCGTAACCGTTTTGCGTGGCGGTCAGCACGCTTTGCTGCTCGTCTTCGGCCACCAGCATGGCAATCACGTTTTGGCCTTCTTCGAGCATCATGCCGCGCACGCCGCGCGCTGTGCGACCCATGGGGCGCACGTCGTTTTCGTCAAAGCGCACGGCCTTGCCGCCGTCCGAAAACAGCATCACATCATGCTTGCCGTCAGTCAGCGCCGCGCCAATCAAAAAGTCGCCTTCGTCCAGGTCGACCGCAATGATGCCGGCTTTGCGGGGGTTGTTAAAGTCGTCCAGCGGCGTCTTCTTGACTGTGCCCATGGACGTCGACATGAAGACGTAGTGGTCCGACGGAAAGCTGCGGTTGGTGCCAGTCAGCGGCAACACCACCGTGACTTTTTCGCCTTCTTGCAAAGGGAACATGTTGACAATGGGGCGGCCGCGCGATCCGCGCGATCCGGCAGGCACTTCCCAGACCTTGAGCCAGTACAAACGGCCGCGGTTAGAGAAACACAAAATGTAGTCGTGCGTGTTGGCAATAAAGAGCTGATCCACCCAGTCGTCTTCTTTGGTCGCCGTAGCTTGCTTGCCCCTGCCGCCACGTTTTTGGGCGCGGTACTCGCTCAAAGGTTGGCTCTTGATGTAGCCCAGGTGCGACAAGGTCACCACCATGTCGGTGGGCGTGATCAGGTCTTCGGTACTCAAGTCAAAGGAGCTGTGTTCAATCAGGCTGCGGCGTGCACCCAGCTTGGTCTGGCCGAATTCGTTTTTAACAACGGTCAACTCGTCGCCAATGATGGTGGCAACCCGCTCGGGCCGCCCCAGGATGTCCAGCAGATCGTCGATCTCGGCCATCACTTCTTTGTACTCGACAACGATCTTGTCTTGCTCGAGGCCTGTCAGGCGCTGCAGACGCATTTGCAAAATCTCTTGCGCCTGCGTTTCAGACAGGCGGTACAAGCCGTCGCCGCCCATGCCGAACTCTTTGTCCAGTCCGTCAGGGCGGTAATCGTCGGCGTTGACCACACCGCCATCTGCGCGTGTGCGGGTGAGCATTTCGCGCACCAGCTTGCTGTCCCAGGGCTTGAGCATCAGCTCGGCCTTGGCCACAGGCGGGGTGGGTGCGTTGCGGATGATCGCAATGAACTCGTCAATATTGGCCAGCGCCACGGCCAGGCCTTCCAGCACATGACCGCGTTCGCGCGCTTTGCGCAGAGTGAACACGGTGCGCCGCGTGACCACTTCGCGGCGGTGCGACAGGAACACCTGGATCAGGTCTTTCAGGTTGCACAGCTTGGGTTGGCCGTTGACCAGCGCCACCATGTTGATGCCGAAGTTGTCTTGCAACTGCGTCTGCTTGTACAAATTGTTCAGCACCACCTCAGGCACTTCGCCGCGCTTGAGCTCGATGACAAGTCGCATGCCAGACTTATCAGACTCGTCTTGTATGTGACTAATGCCTTCGATCTTTTTTTCATGGACCAGCTCGGCCATGCGTTCTTGCAGCGTCTTTTTGTTGACCTGGTAGGGCAGCTCGTCCACGATGATCGACTGGCGCTGGCCCTTGTCGATGTCCTCAAAGTGGCACTTGGCGCGCATCACCACGCGCCCCCGGCCGGTGCGGTAACCGTCGCGCACGCCATTGATGCCGTAAATAATGCCGCCGGTTGGGAAGTCGGGGCCGGGGATGATCTCCATCAGATCCTCGATGCTGGCTTCGGGGTTTTTCAGCATGTGCAGGCAGGCGTCCACCACTTCATTCAGGTTATGCGGCGGAATGTTGGTGGCCATGCCCACGGCAATACCGCCCGATCCATTGATCAGCAAGTTGGGTATGCGCGAAGGCAGCACCAGCGGCTCCTTTTCGCTGCCGTCGTAGTTGGGCCCGAAGTCAACGGTTTCCTTGTCGATGTCGGCCAGCATTTCCTGGGCGATCTTAGACAGCCGGATCTCGGTGTAACGCATGGCCGCGGCGTTGTCGCCGTCCACTGAGCCGAAGTTACCTTGGCCGTCCACCAGCAGGTGGCGCAAAGAAAAATCCTGCGCCATGCGGACGATGGCGTCGTACACCGACTGGTCACCGTGCGGGTGGTACTTGCCGATCACGTCGCCGACGATACGGGCCGACTTCTTATAGGGCCGATTCCAGTCGTTGTTGAGCTCGTGCATGGCAAACAGCACGCGCCTGTGGACCGGTTTGAGGCCGTCACGGGCGTCCGGCAGTGCGCGGCCCACGATCACGCTCATGGCGTAGTCGAGGTAACTGCGCCGCATTTCCTCTTCCAGGCTGATGGGGAGGGTTTCTTTGGCAAACTGGGTCATGAGGGGCCTGAGAGAAGTCGCAAATAAGCGCAATGCTTGAAATTGGGTGCCGACGCAGCCCGGGGGCTGAATTTGGCTAGCCCGTCATTTTAAGGCTTTGTGTCAGCCGGCCCTTTGTGGCTCACCTGCAACACAAAAAGAAACCGTGCAAGCCTACTGGGGGTTTTTCGGTGGCTAACTTGGGATGAGGCCTGAATGAGGTATGGCACAATAGATGTAACGCTTGAGGTGGTGGTCACTTCAGGCGTATCGATCAGCAATCGCAGCCTAGCCGCTGTATTTCTCTAGAGGACTACCATGAACAAACTCAATAAAGTGGCCTTGTTGCTTGCTTCTGCAGCGCTTGTTACCGCTGCCGGCGCACAATCAGTTGATAACTGGAGGAACGGCAATGGCGAGCTGGCCTGGAAAAACGGCGCTGGCGACCTGTGCTGGCGCAACAGCAGCTGGACGCCTGCAACCGCCGCCAAAGGCTGTGATGGCGCGATAGTTCCAAAGCCAGCACCAGCAGCCGCGCCGGCACCAGCACCAGCACGAGCTGCGGCTCCTGCACCCGCACGAGCTGCGGCTCCTGCACCAGCCCCAGCTGCCAGGCCTGCAGCTCGTGCTGCCCCAGCTGTGGCTGCCACCAAGGTAACTTACGCCTCTGACGCTTTCTTTGACTTCAACAAGTCTGCCCTGAAAGCAGAAGGTCGAGCCAAGCTCGACGACCTGGTCGGCAAGATCAAAGGCATCAGCCTCGAAGTCATCATCGCCGTCGGTCACACCGACTCCGTGGGCAGCGACGCTTACAACCAGAAGCTGTCTGTCAAGCGCGCCGAATCAGTCAAGGCCTACCTGGTGACCAAGGGCATTGAGAAAAACCGCGTTTACACCGAAGGCAAAGGCGAGAAACAGCCCGTTGCTGACAACAAGACTGCTGAAGGCCGCGCCAAGAACCGCCGCGTTGAGATCGAAGTGGTAGGTACACGCGCTAACAAGTAATCCCTGCGGATCGCTTGTCAAAAACCGCGCTACGGCGCGGTTTTTTTATGCCTCAACGATAATCACCTTTATGCACCCCACTGAAAACGCCGACCCCGCTGAACTCGCTAAATTCTCTGAACTGGCCCACCGCTGGTGGGACACCGAAAGCGAATTCCGTCCCCTGCACCAGATCAACCCCTTGCGTCTGGCCTGGATCGACGACATCGTGCCCTTGGCGGGTAAACGGGTGCTCGACATTGGCTGCGGCGGTGGCATTCTGGCTGACGCCATGGCGCGCAAAGGCGCTGAAGTGCTGGGGATTGATCTGGCTGGTAAAGCCTTGAAAGTGGCGCAACTGCACGCACTGGAGGCCCAAACCCAGGGCGTTCGCTACCGCGAAGTCAGCGCCGAAACCCTGGCCGCCGAGCAGCCCGAGGGCTTTGACGTGGTGACCTGCATGGAAATGCTGGAGCACGTGCCCGACCCTTCTTCGGTGGTGCGTGCCTGCGCCACCTTGGTCAAGCCGGGCGGCCATGTTTTTTTCTCCACCATCAACCGCAATGCCAAGGCCTTTGTCTTTGCCATCGTCGGGGCTGAGTACATCCTCAATTTACTGCCGCGCGGTACGCACGAATTCGCCAAGTTCATCAAACCCAGCGAACTGGCAGCTTATGCCCGCGCTGCCGGCTTGGACCTGGCGCACACCCGCGGCATGGAATACAACCCCCTGACGCGCCACTACTGGCTTAGCGCCAACACCAGCGTCAACTACATGTTGGGCATGCGCAAAGCATGAGCCGGCCTTTGTTTCAAGGCATCAAAGCAGTGCTGTTTGACCTGGACGGCACCTTGATTGACAGCGCACCCGACCTGGGCGCCGCCGCCAACAAGATGCGCATCGACCGCGGCCTGCCATCGTTTCCGCTGCTGAACTACCGGCACATGTCCGGTGCCGGTGCCCGTGGGCTGATCGGGGTGGCCTTGGGTTTGAGCCCTGAGCATCCTGATTTTACGGCGCTTAAAGAAGAGTTTTTGTTGAACTACGAAGCCTGCATGACTGAGCGTACCTACGCCTTTGAGGGCGTTGAAGAGCTCATCCGCCAGATCGACCGTGCAGGCCTGAAATGGGGCGTTGTCACCAACAAAGCCGAGCGCTTTGCCTTGCCGCTCACCCGCGCCATGCCCTTGTTTGCAACGGCTGCCACCGTAGTCTGCGGCGACACCACGCCGCACCCCAAGCCGCACCCCGCACCCCTGCTCGAAGCCGCCCGCCAATTGCAGCTTGAGCCCCGGCACTGCATTTATGTGGGCGACGACGAGAGAGACATCATCGCAGGACGCGCCGCCGGCATGCCCACCGTGGCCGCGGCTTACGGTTACCTGGGTGCCAGCGGCGAAACAGCCGCATGGAACGCAGACGCCACCATTGGCTCTGCCCGCGATCTATTGACCTATTTGCAAAGGCCCTAAGATAGATCGCTTGGGGCTGCATTGGTTTCGACGTGGGTTCGGACGCGGTGTGGTGCATGTCGAGCTGAATGTGCTCGTAAAACTGATTCAAAAAAACTAACTGCAAACGACGAACGTTTCGCACTCGCAGCTTAATTGCCTGTGAGCTTTACAACA
>CAXNEG010000037.1:0-10797 GCA_964201305.1 Polaromonas sp. | reverse complement strand
ACCAGGTGGCCGTAATCAACACCGCTGGGGCAGGTGCTTTCGCAATTGCGGCAGGTCAGGCAGCGGTCCAGGTGCTGCTGTGTTTTGCGCGTGGGCGCCTGACCTTCGAGCACTTGCTTGATGAGGTAAATGCGCCCGCGCGGGCCGTCCAGCTCATCTCCAAGTAACTGGTAAGTCGGGCAGGTGGCGGTGCAAAACCCGCAATGCACGCACTTGCGCAAAATGGCTTCGGCGGCCAGGCCGTCGGCCGTGCCTTGGAATTCGGGTGCGAGATGGGTTTGCATCAAGAACTCTCAGCGCCCAGCCGGCCGGTAGCGAAAATGCCAGCCGGATCAAACTGCTTTTGCAGCTCGCGCTGAATGCCTTGCTGCACCGGCGTCAGCGGGGTGAACACGCCGCCCGCCTTGTCCGCTTCTCCGCGCGAAGGCGAGGCGCGAAACAGCGTTGCATGACCGCCTGCTTTTTGCGCCGCGTTGCGCAGCAGTGCTGCCGCATTGGCTGGCGCCCAGACCCAGCGTAAACCACCGTGCCACTCGATCAAGGGTGATGACACCACGGCTGGCAGCGCCAGTGCTGGCGTGGTTTGCGGCAGGCTCAAACGCCACAGGCACAGATCGGCGTGCAGGGCTTGCAGAGCGGGCGGCGGCTCTTTGAAAAACGTCAAGCTTTGTTCGCGGCAGGCGTTCCAGTCGGCGCCGGCGTGCGGCCTGTCCATGCGCTGCGCCTGCGCGCCCAGTGCCAGCGCATCGGCGAGCATGCGCGGGCAGGCCGCCTCAACGGCTGCCACTGCGCCACGCAAGCGCACAAACAGAGCGTCACGCGGCGGCTGCTCGGTGCTGTCGTGCACCCAGCAACTGGCATTCAAGGGCAGCGGTTGGCCGCCCCAGCGGTTAAGCAGGTCGAGCGCGCTTTGCTGGCTCAGCCCGGCCAACCAAAGCGTGGCTTCGCTGGGCGCCACCGGCAAGACCTTAAGAGAGACCTCCAGCAGTACGCCCAGCGTGCCCAAAGAGCCGGCCAACAGTCGGGAGACGTCGTAGCCGGCGACATTTTTCATGACCTGGCCACCAAAGGTCAGTGCTTCGCCGCGGCCGTTGATGATCTTGACGCCCAGAATGAAATCGCGCAGCGCGCCCACGCTGGCGCGGGCCGGGCCGCTCAGACCGCTGGCCACCATGCCACCCACGGTGGCCGCAGGGCCGAAATGCGGCGGCTCAAATGGCAGGCACTGGCCCTGGCTGGCCAACAAGTCTTCGAGTTCGGTCAAAGGGGTGCCCGCACGCACAGTCACGACCAACTCGCTGGGCTCGTAACTGACCACGCCGTAGTGACCGCTGATGTCCAGCAGTGCGCCGGTCAAAGTTTCGCCATAAAAATCTTTGCTGCCACCGCCACGCACCCGCAAGAGCGTGCCGGAAGCGTAGGCCTGCCGCACTTGCGCGCGCAGTTGCGCCGTCTGGTCGGCGGCGAAAGCGGTGTCTGTAGCCATGACCCTGATGGTACGCGCCGGTGGCTGAGATGGTTTTGAATTTTTTGAACAGCGCTTGTGCGCAGATTGAGGCGACTTCGCTGTCAGTGCGGGGCATCACCGCCAAAGCAGGGCATGGTCGGGCACAAGGCCGGCAGGGTCCACAAGCCGAGCTCATTTGATGCAGGTGTCACGGCGTGCCAAGTCATGCCGGAACTGTCGCGGTAAAAAAACAGCCCGCCGGTTTGAACCGGCGGGCTGAACATCCAAAGGAGACTCTCTTGCTTGCATAGACCGGCAACGCGCAAAGCGTGCCGGTCAAAAAGGTTTTAATAAATCAACGGTTGTAGGCTGTCTCACCGTGGGAGGTGATGTCCAGGCCTTCGCGCTCGTCTTCTTCAGACACACGCAGACCGATGGTCAAGTCAACCACTTTGTAAGCGATGAAGGAAACCACACCTGACCAGACGATGGTGATGAGCACGGCCTTGGCTTGAGTCCAGACCTGTGCTGCGATCGAGTAGTCAGCCGCCGTGATGCCGGTGGCAGTGACCCAGTCGGCCACATAGCCGGGGCCGCCCAGGCTTGGCGAATTGAACACGCCGGTGAGCAGCGCGCCCAGGATGCCGCCGATGCCGTGCACGCCGAAGACGTCCAGCGAGTCGTCAGCGCCCAGCATTTTCTTCAGGCCATTGACACCCCAGAGACAGGCGAAACCAGCGATGAGGCCGATGATCAGACCGCCGCCGATGCCGACGTTACCGGCTGCCGGCGTGATGGCCACCAAGCCGGCGACCGCACCCGAGGCTGCGCCCAGCATCGAAGCCTTGCCGCGCATCAGCGCTTCACCGACGCACCAGGCCAGCACGGCCGCAGCCGTGGCACCCAAGGTGTTGATGAAGGCCAGGGCAGCGAAACCGTTGGCTTCGAGTGCAGAGCCAGCGTTGAAACCGAACCAGCCCACCCACAGCAGGGCCGAACCGACCATGGTCAGCGTCAGGCTGTGCGGTGCCATGGCTTCTTTGCCGTAACCAATGCGCTTACCCACCATGTAGGCGCCGACCAGACCAGCCACAGCGGCGTTGATGTGCACGACGGTGCCGCCGGCAAAGTCCAGCGCGCCCGACTGCCACAGGTAACCGCCCTTGGCGTTCATCGCGTCGACCACCTCTTTGCCGGTGTAGGCGTCAGGGCCCATCCAAAACCAGACCATGTGGGCGATCGGTGCGTAGCTGAAAGTAAACCAGATCGCCATAAAGAGCAGCACGGCGGAGAACTTCATACGTTCAGCGAAGGCGCCGACGATCAGCGCGCAAGTAATACCTGCAAACGTGGCCTGGAAGGCGGCGAACACGATCTCAGGAATGACCACGCCCTTGCTGAAAGTGGCAGCATTGGCGAAAGTGCCAGCGGCGTTGTCCCAGATGCCGGCCATCATCAAGCGGTCAAAGCCGCCGAAGAAGGCATTGCCTTCGGTGAAAGCCAGGCTGTAACCGTAGATGAACCACAGCACCACGATCATCGAGAACGTGACCATGACCTGCATCAGCACGGACAGCATGTTTTTGCTGCGCACCAGGCCGCCGTAGAACAGCGCCAGGCCGGGAATGGTCATGAGTATGACCAAAATGGTGGAAACCATCATCCAGCCGGTGTCACCCTTGTTGGGGACCAGAACTGGCGCGGCAGGCGCGGCCGGTGCAGCAGCAGGGGTCGCTGCGGCCGGGGCGGCAGCGGCCGCGGCCGGCGCAGCAGCGTCAGCCGCTTTGGCTCCGGCGGGTGCAGCAACTGCCGGGGCGGCAGCCGGGGCTTGCGCCATAACGGCGCCGGAAGTCAACAAACTCAACCCGAGGGCGAGGCTAGCAAGTAGTTTTTTCATGTCAGATTTCTCTATGAGGGTGGAGGCTGAAACTTCAGAGCGCTTCTTTGCCGGTTTCACCGGTGCGAATGCGCACGACCTGCTCGAGGTTGTAGACAAAGACCTTGCCGTCGCCGATCTTGCCGGTGCGGGCAGCGCCCTCGATGGCTTCGATCACGCGCTCAACCAGGTCGTCGGAGATGGCGGCCTCGATCTTCACCTTGGGTAAAAAATCGACCACGTACTCGGCGCCACGGTACAGCTCGGTATGGCCCTTTTGACGTCCGAAACCTTTGACTTCAGTGACAGTGATGCCCTGCACGCCAATACCGGAAAGTGCTTCGCGCACTTCGTCCAGCTTGAACGGTTTGATGATGGCTGTGACGAGTTTCATTTTCGTTTTTTCTCCAGGATGAATATCGGAGCGGTTAAGCCGCGCCTGCCAGTTTGGAAAGATGCGCAACTTTTAATGCACAGAACATGCCACCCCCGCAGACCCTCCTTAAGCCTATAAAAACAACTTATATGGCATAAGAGGTGCATACTAAATAACTCTTTAACGAGCGGCACCAAAGCCGTGCACACAAACGCGCGCCAAAACGGTGCGCCAACCGGGAAGGGTTTCAGCATGAGCTTATCTTTAGTGCGCAGCCGGACGCTGCTGGGTCTGCAGGCCAAACCGGTCACGGTGGAAGTTCATCTGGCCAACGGGCTGCCTAGCTTCACCCTGGTGGGGCTGGCAGAGACTGAAGTCAAGGAAGCCCGCGAGCGGGTGCGCTCTGCCATTCAGAACAGCGGGCTGGAGTTTCCGGGCAACAAGCGCATCACCGTCAACCTGGCGCCTGCCGACCTGCCCAAGGACTCGGGCCGCTTTGATTTACCGATTGCCCTGGGCATTCTGGCGGCCAGCGGCCAGATTGACGGCGCCAAGCTGGCGGGCTTCGAGTTTGCGGGCGAACTCTCTTTGGGCGGCGACCTGCGGCCGGTGCGCGGCGCATTGGCCATGAGCCTGGCCCTGCCCGCAATCGCAGGCCAGGCGCCTGCACAACTGGTCTTGCCCGAAGGCAGCGCGCAAGAGGCTGCGCTGGTGCCCGAGGTGCGCATTTACCGCGCCAGCCACCTGTTGGACGTTGTGCAGCAGTTTCTGCCCGGCGACGAAGCCCCGCCCGATGGCCCGGGTTGGGCGCGCGCGATTTGCAGCGCGCAACCCGGCCAGGCCGCTTACCCCGACATGGCCGACGTCAAAGGCCAGGCGGCGGCCAAGCGTGCATTGGAGATTGCGGCGGCCGGCGGCCATTCCATTTTGCTGACCGGCTCACCGGGCTCGGGCAAGTCCATGCTGGCGCAACGTTTTGCCGGCCTCTTGCCCGCCATGAGCACGCAAGAAGCGCTGGAGAGCGCGGCCATCGCTTCGCTGGCAGGTCGCTTCACGATGGACCGCTGGGGTCTGCGACCGACCTGCGCGCCGCATCACACAGCCAGCGCGGTGGCGCTGGTGGGGGGCGGCTCACCACCGCGGCCCGGGGAAATCTCGCTGGCGCACAGGGGCGTGCTGTTTCTCGATGAGCTTCCTGAGTTTCCGCGCGCTGCACTCGAGGCACTTCGCGAGCCGCTAGAGTCGGGCAGCATCACGATTTCACGGGCCGCGCAGCGCGCCGAATTCCCGGCGCGCTTTCAGCTGGTGGCCGCCATGAACCCCTGCCCTTGCGGCTACCTGGGTTCGACGCTGCGCGCTTGTCGCTGCTCGCCGGAGCATGTGGCGCGCTACCAGGGACGGCTCAGCGGTCCGCTGCTGGACCGCATCGACTTGCTGGTTGACGTGGGCGCTATGGCTGCCCATGAACTCGTTAACGCCCCGCCAGGCGAAGGCAGCGCCGACATCCGGGCGCGCGCCGTGGCCGCGCGCCAGCGGGCAATGGCCCGCCAGTCATGCACCAACCAAGCCCTTGAAGGCCAGGCGATTGACGCGCAGTGCGCGCTACCGGCCGAGGCTGCAAAGTTTTTAAATCTCGCCGCCACCCGGCTGGGCTGGTCCGGGCGCAGCATTCATCGCTGCCTAAAAGTCGCCCGCAGCATCGCCGACTTGGCCGGCGCAGACCAGTTGCAAATAAGCCATGTGAGCGAGGCGGTACAGTACCGGCGGGGCTTGAAGGGCCTTTGAAGGGCGCTGGAAACCACGTAGGCCGTGGCCCGAAACCGGCGCGGAAATTCCGCCCGGCATAAGCCCCACACCTCCCACTTCTGCGCTCAAGCAGGCCGCCTGTCGATGCTGCTGGCCCCTGCGGTCCTGCTTGCGCAGGCGAAGACGCCTACCAGGTCAGCCGCGTCTCGAACGCTTTGGCGTCTTTTGGCTTTTGCACCGGCCAGTCAAACCACCAGACGCTCAATCTTAGGTCGCTTCACTTTTCCCGCGTGGTACGGGTCGTACTGCATCTGCATGTCGGCGGGAATGCCTGCCGATTGAGTCACTGTGCAGGACAGCGTCCGCCCCTTCAAACGCAAACACCATGCGTCAGATTACTTTGACAGTATCCTTCCATCACCTATCCGATCCTGGCAAAGGTGGACTCAAAGCCAAATCCAGCGTCAAGGGTTTACCCGTTTCATGACCATTTCATCTTGATATGGCGATGGACGCATTCAGTATTGGACGCCACGAGAGTTGAATTTTAAAATACGAAATTCTTGCCCGCTATTTCCGAAAAAGTGAATGTAAATAACAAGCCGGCCTTGCTTCACCTTGATTTTCAGTAGGCTTTCCATCGCAGTGTGCCGTTCTGAGCTTTCTTTTCCGGGCCAACAGACTCTATGACTCAAGTTGCAACGCCTCAGCCCCGCGGTTTCATCATCGACCGGCAGGACGGTCAAGCCCAACTGCCGGGCAGTCTGCATACCAACCGCCGTCTGTCGCAGTGGCTGGCCTTTGGCGAGCCCGGCAGGGTGCAGGTGTTCACCGGCAAAGTCGAACTTGGCCAGGGCATCCTGACCGCTTTGCAACTGCTGGCCGCCGAAGAGCTGGACATCCCGCTGTCGGCTGTGCGGCTGTGCAGCGCCAGCACCGGACACGGCCCCGATGAAGGCATGACCTCGGGCAGCCTGTCGATTCAAGACAGCGGCAGCGCATTGCGCCAGGTCTGCGCCGAGGTGCGGGCGATGGCCTTGCTGCGCGCAGCAGCGCTGGCGGGCCAGCCGGCCCACACGATCACGGTGAGCAAGGGGCGCTTTTACTCGGCGCAGAGTCAGGACCTTGGCGACTACGCGACTCTGTTGCGGGGGGTCAACCTGGACATCGAATGTGCGGGCACAGCGCGCCCCAAGGCGGCGGCTGAGCGGCGCCTGCTGGGACAAACCGGCACTCCGCGGCTGGACCTGGCTGACAAAGTTTTTGGCCAGGCCCGCTTCATTCATGATCTGCGGCTGCCCGGCATGCTTCATGGACGCGTGCTGCGACCGGGCACGCTAGAGGCCACGTTAGCCCACCTGCCCGATGCGGCGGTGGCCACCCTGGCAGAGGGTGTGCGCTGGTGGGCCGACGGACGTTTCATTGCCGTGGTGGCGGACTCGGAGCGCGATGCCGATGCGGCAGCTACCCGCCTGGCTGGCCTGGTCAAATGGCGCGCTGGCGCGCCCTTGCCCGACATGCACGATCTGGGCAATTTCCTGACTTCTGCCCCGCACGAAACCACGGTGACGGTGGAGCGGGGTGATGCCGAATGGCCCGCTGACGGCCTGCATCATCAGGCGGTTTATCTCAAGCCTTATCTGGCGCATGCCTCCATCGGCCCATCGTGCGCACTGGCGCAGTGGGACGGCCGCCAGCTGCAGGTCTGGACGCACAGCCAGGGCATTCACAACCTGCGCGACGATATCGTGAAGGCCCTCGCTAGAGAAGCCGTGCCGGTGGCCAAAGCCGACATTCTGATTCACCACGTCGAGGGCTCCGGCTGCTATGGCCACAACGGCGCAGACGATGTCGCTTTTGATGCCGTGCTGATGGCCTTGCGCTGCCCCGGCCAGCCTGTGCGCGTGCAGTGGTCGCGCGCCGACGAGTTGACACACAGCCCTTTCGGTGCAGCACAACGTGTGATGCTGAAGGCCCGATGCGACCCGACTGGCCAGATCACCCATTGGCATCACGAGTTATGGGCCAACGGCTACAGCTCGCGCCCCGGCCGCGCGCTCACGCCAGCTTTATTGGCAGCCAGTGAGCGCGCCGACGCAACGCAGCTGCCGCTGCCCATCAACCCACCGCTGGCGGCGGGCGGCGGGGCTGAGCGCAATGCCGTTCCGGCCTACAAGGTGCCGCATTTGAAGGTGCTCAACCACCGTTTGAAGGTGGCGCCGTTGCGGACCTCGGCCATGCGCGCACTCGGCGCCTTTACCAATGTGTTTGCCGTCGAATCTTTCATGGACGAGCTGGCCCATCAATCCGGTGAAGATGCGCTGGCTTTTCGCCAGCGTCATCTTGACGATCCTCGCGCACTGGCCGTACTGGACACCGTGGTCAAGCGTTCAAACTGGTGGCACCGCCGAACCGACGAGCCCGAGGGTATTGGCCACGGGCTGGCTTGGGCGCGTTATAAAAACTCCGGCGCCTGGTGTGCGGTGATCGCGCGCGTGCGGGTAGATGAAGAGGTGCGTGTGCTCAACCTTGATCTGGCGATCGATGTCGGCATGGTGGTGGACCTGGATGGCGTGATCAACCAGATTGAAGGCGGCGCCATCCAGAGCGCCAGCTGGACCCTCAAGGAGCGCGTCACCTTCAACCGCGAAGCCATCACCAGCGACGAATGGCTCAGCTACCCGGTGATGCGCTTCAGTGAAGTGCCCGAGGTCACGGTGCATGTGATCGACCGCCCCGATGAGCCGTCGGTGGGTGCCGGTGAAGCCGCGCAGGGACCGGTGGCAGCGGCACTGGCCAATGCTGTACACAATGCGCTGGGTGTTCGCGTGCGGGAGCTGCCAATGACTGCCGACACCTTGTTGCGCGCCATCCATGCTGCGGAGTCCGTATGAGCAATCCCTCTAAAACCATGTTCCATGTCAATCAGCAGCCGGTGCAATTTGACGGCGATGACAAGGCCACTTTGCTGTCTGTGCTACGCGACGAATTGAGCCTGAGCGGCCCCAAGTTCGGCTGCGGCCAGGGCGAGTGTGGCGCCTGCATGGTGCTGGTGGACGGCCAACCGCAGACCGCGTGCAACCTGCCGGTCTGGTCCGTGCAGGGGCGGCAGGTCACCACGCTCGAGGGTCTGGGAACACCAGCCCAACCGCATCCCGTGCAAGCAGCTTTCATCGAAGAACGCGCCGCCCAGTGCGGTTATTGCGTGGCCGGCATCATCACCTCGGCCTGCGCGCTGTTAGAGCGCAATCCGCAGCCCAGCCGCGACGAGATCGTGCAAAGCCTCGAAAAACACCTGTGCCGCTGCGGCGCTCAAACCCGCATGGTGCGGGCCATTGAGCGGGCAGCCGCCAAAACGAATTCAAACCCCTGAACCCGACCCATGATCAAGAACTGGCTTTCATCGAACACACACGCGCAAGGCTGCAACGGCTTTTGGTTTTGCAGCTGCGCGGGCCTGCCCATCGTGCCGGGCGGGGGCGGGGGCAGCACCGCTACTCGCCGCGCGCCGGTGATCATTCGCGGCCAGCGCGCGCGCACGGTGGACGCTCACGCGCACTGCTATTTCCAGGCCGGGCTGGACCTGATGGGTGCCGACGCCAAGGGCGTGTTGCCGCCGGTCAAAGGTGTGCCGGAGCATTTCGTGCAGATGGCGCAGCAGCTCGACGCCCGTTTTGAAGCCATGGACCGCATGGGCATCGACCTGCAGGTGCTCAGCATCAACCCCTTTTGGTACAAAAAGGACCGCGAGACTGCCGAGGCGATTTGCCGCATCCACAACGAAAGCTTCGCCGAGCTGTGTGCAAACCATCCCAAGCGTCTGTCAGCCTTTGCTTCGCTGCCGATGCAGTTTCCCGACTTGGCCGTGCAGATGCTCGATGAAGCCGTCATAAAATACGGCCTCAAGGGCGCGGCCATCGGCGGCAGCGTGGCCGGCGATGACTTCAGCAACCCGATCTACCACCCCGTGCTGGCCAAGGCGCAGGAGTTGGGCGTGATGCTGTTCATTCATCCGCAAAGCACACCCGAGCTGGCGGCCCGGCTCAAGGGCAATGGCTGGCTGTCCAATGTGATCGGCAATCCGCTGGACACGACGATTGCGCTACAAAAATTGATTTTTGAAGGTGTTTTCGACAAGTTTCCCGAGCTCAAAGTGCTGGGTGCGCACGGTGGTGGCTTTCTGGGCTCGTATGCGCCGCGCATGGACCGCAGCTGCTTTGTCTCGCCCCAGAACTGCAACCCTGACATCGTGCTCAAGAAAAAACCGACCGAGTACCTGCGCCAGATTTACTTTGACTCGCTGGTGTTCACCGGTGAGGCGCTGCGCCACCTGGCAGCCGAAGTGGGCACCGCCCAGATCATGATTGGTACCGACCATCCCATCCCGTGGGAAGAAGACCCTGTGGGCCATGTGATGGCCACGCCCGAACTCAATGACGATGACCGGCTCGCCATCCTTGGTGAAAATGCCATTCGCGTCTTGGGCCTTTCAGTTTGACGGCCTGACGGCCAACCCCGTTTAAAAACCAAAGGAGACTTCATGAAAATCAACGCCACCACCTTTAGCAAACGACGCCTCGTGGTCACGCTGGCCGCCATGGCCGGCTTGGCCCTTGCCGTACCGGCCCAGGCCCAAGGCAGCTACCCCAACAAACCGATCCGCATGATTGTTCCGCTGGCTGCCGGCAGCGCGGTGGACGTAGCAGCCCGGCTGTTGGCCCAGAAAATGGCCGAAAGCATGGGCCAGTCCATCGTGGTCGAGAACATCCTGGGTGCCTCCGGCCTCATCGGTGCCGACCGGCTGGCCAAGGCAGCACCCGACGGCTACACCATCGGCGGCTTCAACGACAGTGTTCTGACCATGGTGCCCAACCTGAACAAAAACACACCGTTCAACCCCGTCACGGATTTCGCCCACATCTCCAAGGTGGCAACCATCGAGTTCAGCATCGCAGTGGGCACCAATTCGCCCTATAAGACAGTCGCCGAGCTGGTGGCTGCCGCCAAAGCCGCCCCAGGCCGCATCACTTATGCATCAGGTGGCAGTGGCAGCCCGCAACACCTGGGTGCAGCCCTGTTCGCGGCCCACACCGGCATAGACATGAAGCATGTGCCTTACAAGGGTGCCAGCCAAGCCGCGCTCGACGTGGCGGGCGGCCAGGTTGACGTGACTTTCCAGGGCATCGCCACGGTGGCCGCGCTGGCCAAGGGCGGAAAAATGCGCCTGATTGGCGTGATGACCGACAGCCGTCAGCCTGAGTACCCCGACTCGCCGACACTCAAGGAGCAGGGCATTCAGGGCTTTGACTACAGCACCTGGTTTGCGCTGACAGCACCCAAAGGCACGCCCAA
>CAXNEG010000036.1:0-10983 GCA_964201305.1 Polaromonas sp. | reverse complement strand
GCTGCGCCCAGGTCCATCACCGCCAGCGGACCGCCGCCGGCGGCCACAGTGCCAGCCACGCGCACTGCCAGCAGGTTCAAGCCGCTTTGCAATTGCAAAGACCCCGCGCCAAGCGCGTTCTGCGCCGCGGCATTGAGGAACACCGTGGCTGGTGCAAAAAAAGCAAAGCGGTCGTCAGCATCTGCCGGGCGTGGCAGTAATTCAGGCGCCAGACGGGCCAGCAGCAGGGCGTCCACCCCCAGCACCCGCAGCGACTGCCGCGTCCCGCCGGCAGCTTGCGCATAAGTGCTCAGCTCCAGCACCGGGCTGGCGACAGACACCTCCGGCAAGCTGGCGATGCGGGCGTAAAGCGATTCGTCAAACTGACCCTGTGCGGCCCGCAATGTCAGGTCGGGCTGGCCGTTGACGGAGCGCACGGCTTGAGAAAACTCACTGAGCGCAGACGCGTTGATCAGGTGCACCGACAAAGCCAGCGCCACGCCCAGCATGACCGCCACCACCGCCGCTGCATTGCGCCAGGGATGGTGGCGCAGCTCTTGCCAAGAGAAAGTCAGCAGCAGGGCGGGCAGCACGCGGCCTTGCTTGCCGGCAGAGGGTTGTAAAAATTCAAACCAGGCCATCGGCATGCAGTTTGAGCACCCGGTCAGCGCGTGCGGCTGCGGCTTCGGAGTGCGTTACCAGCACCAGCGATGAGCCTTGGGCACGCGTTTGCGCCAGCAGCGCGTCCATCACGCTGGCGGCGGTGGCCGGGTCCAGGTTGCCGGTGGGCTCGTCGGCCAGCACCAGCGCCGGCCTGTGCACCAGCGCGCGTGCCATGGCCACGCGCTGCAATTGCCCGCCTGAGAGCTGCTGCGGCAGCCGCTCGCCCAGGCCGCTCAGACCGACGGCGTCCAGCATGTGCTGCACGCGTTGGTCGTCGTACTGGCCCAGCAGCAGCAAGGGCAGTCCGACGTTTTGCGCCACATCCAGATGCGGCAGCACATGAAATGCCTGAAACACAAAACCAACATGCCGGCGTCTGAGCAGGGCGCGTTGCTCGTCATTGAGCTCGCCCAGGTTGTGACCTTGCAGATGGACGCTGCCATGGTCCCAGCTGTCCAGCCCGGCCATGCAGTTCAGCAGGGTTGATTTACCCACACCGGATTCACCCACGATGGCAACAAACTCGCCGGGCGCCAGACTCAGGCTGACATTGCGAAACACCGGGCTGTCGCCATAGTGTTTGGCGAGTTGCTGTATGTCAAGGTTCATAGGGTGGCTCCGGCGCATGGCGCGGTGAGGGCCAGCACTTGCGCCAGCGCATCGGGGGCGTCACAGGCCACCACGCGCCGTTGCGGCATGCTGCGCAGCCAGGTCAGCTGGCGTTTGGCCAACTGGCGTGTCGCCGCGATGCCCTGCTCGCGAAAATCATGCTCGGCCTGCTGCACTTCTTTGGGGGTTTTCAGGGTGTCCAGATTGTCCAGCAGTGTCCAGGCCTGGCGGTAACCCACGCAGCGCATGGCCGGCAGGTCCGGGTGCAAGTCAGCCCGCGCCCGCAGACTGCGTACTTCATCGAGAAAGCCCGCCGCCAGCATGGCGTCAAAACGCTGTGCAATACGCTGGTGAAGCCAGGCACGGTTTTCCGGTTCCAGGCTGATCAGCAGGCCGGCGGGCGCGGTGTCAGCCTCGATCGCAGGCTGGATTTGCGCGATGCGCCGTTGAAAAAAAGACATCGGCTGGCCAGACGCGCGAAACACCTCCAGCGCACGCGAAATGCGCTGCGAGTCCTGCGGCTGCAATCGTGCGGCAGTCGGCGGGTCGACACGCGCCAACTCGGCATGCAGCGCGGGCCAGCCCTGGACTGCTGCCTGCTCTGCCAGCTCGGCCCGCAGCGCCGGGCTGGCCGTCGGCATGTCGTCCAGGCCATCCCACATTGCCTTGAAGTACAGCATGGTGCCGCCTACCAGCAGGGGCAGCTTGCCGCGATTGCGAATATCCGTCATCAAACCCCGGGCGTCGCGCACAAAGTCGGCCGCGCTGTAGGCCTTGAGCGGGTCACGGATATTGATCAGATGGTGCGGCACGGCCGCCAGCTCGTCTGCGCTGGGTTTGGCCGTACCGATGTCCATGCCGCGGTAAACCAGTGCTGAGTCCACGCTGATGATCTCGACCGTCTGCTGCTGCGCAATGGCCAGGGCTGCGGCTGTTTTACCGGCGGCCGTGGGACCGGCCAGGGCCAGGAAAGCTGGCAAGTCAGCGGGCAGTCTGGTGCTGGTCATCCTGCTCAAGCCGGGGCGCCCGGTCTGTTGCGGCCATCACGCCGCACCAAGGTCCAGGCGGTCAGGGCCAGCACAACGCTCCAGGCGGCCACGCCATAAGTCAGCGGCCGTGCGCTGCCGTCCATGTGCGTGCCCAGCCAGCTGCCCATGACAAAGGCCACCAGCATCATCAGAAAACCATTGAGTGCAGCGGCAGTGCCGGCCGCTTCGGGGAACGGCCCGACTGCACCGCTCTGCCCGCAGGGTTGGTGCACGCCGTGCCCCAGCATGTACAGCGCAAAAGGCAGACACAGGGACCAGACGTTTTGAATGCCGGACCAGGCCAGAGCGGCCATCAGCACGCCGGCTGACAGGCTCAAGCCAGCGGCCAGGGCGGCAGCATTTTGCACGCCATAGCGTTGGAGCAAACGGCGACACAAAAAGGTACCGAGAAAATAGGCAAAGCACATCAAAAACAGCACCATGCCGAACTGTGTTTTGGAAAGACCCAGCACCTGGATAAAGACAAAGGGCGAGGTCGCCAGAAACGTGAACAAGCCGCCGTAAGACGCTACGGACAGCGTTGAGTAAGCTAAAAATGTCGGGTTGCGCAAGATCACTGTCCAGGTGCGCACCAGTGTTTTGGCTTGCAGCGCCTGCGGGTTGGGCTGCGCCAGGGTTTCTGTAAAACGCCACGCTACCAGCGCCAGTGTGCCCGCCGAAAAGAGGGCCGGCACCAGCAATGTCATGCGCCAGCCTGACAGATCAGACACCAGGCTGCCCACCGGCGGAGCCAGGCAGGCCAGCACACCCAGCCCGCTCAGGCCCTTGGACATGATGCGAGCGCCTTCGGTGGGCGCGTAAAGATCACGCACGATGGCGCGTGCGCACACCGCCACCGCCCCCATGGCCGCGCCTTGCAGCGCGCGCCAGACAATCAGCCACAGCATGGAGGGCGCCTGGGTGCTGGCCAGGGCGGCCAGTGTGTAGGCCAGCAAACCGGTCAGCAGCACGGGGCTGCGGCCGAAGCGGTCGGACAAAGGCCCCCAGATCAGCTGCGAGCAACCAAAGGCCAGCAGCAAGGCGCTCAAGGTGTACTGGGCCTGCCACATCGGGGCCGCAAAACTGGCGGACAGCGAGGGCAGAGCCGGTAAATACAAGTCGGTTGTCACCGGCTGAATACCCAGTGTGAGTGCCAGGATCAGCACGATCAGTCCGGCGGGCATGGCGGTGCTTGAAGCAGGCACAGACGGGGTGGCAGGCGCAGAAGTAGGCACAGAAGAAGGCACAGGAGAAGGCACAGAAGAAAGCATTCGATCAAGCGTAGCAGGATTTGCGCAGCCTTCGCCACAGTGGGCGCTGCGTGCCTGCCCCTGGCGCGGTCTTTTAAACTGCGGGTATGAACACATCACTTGAAAACCTGTCCGCGTCAACTGGCAGCGGCGAGCAACCCCTGAAACCGTCAGCCGAAGCCTGGACACTCGGCTTGGCCGGATTGCTTCCCTTTGTGCTGGGGTCTGCCGGCGTGTGGTTGTTGTCCTTTGATTTGTCCGCTCTGGCCGCCACGGCGCTGCTCACGTATGCCGCTGTGGTTGTGAGTTTTTTAGGGGGTATTCACTGGGGCCTGGCCATGCGGCAGACGCACGCACCGCGCGGTTGGTTGATCTGGGGTGTGCTGCCGAGTTTGCTGGCCTGGGCCGGTTTGCTGCTCAACAGCGCCTGGGGCTTGCTGCTGATGGCGGCCAGTCTGATCCTTTGCTATGTGGTCGATTGCCAGATTTACCGCCCCCTGCAACTGGGCCGCTGGCTGATCTTGCGCGGCCTGCTGACCTTTGTGGCGGTGCTGTCCTGCCTGGCCGCTGCAGCGGCTTTTTGGGGCTAGCGTCCGCGTAAAAAAAGACTGTCGAGCTCGCGCACGCTCAGCTGGCGCCAGGTCGGGCGGCCGTGGTTGCATTGGTCAGAGCGCTCGGTCGCTTCCATTTGCCTGAGCAAGGCATTCATTTCATCGATCGTGAGTTTGCGATTAGCGCGCACTGCGCCATGGCAGGCCATGGTGGACAGCAACTCGTTGTGGGCGCGCTCAATCACGGTGCTGGCATCGTGCTGTGCCAACTCGGCCAGCACGCTGCGAGCAAGCGCCACCGCGTCAGATTGCGCCAGCGAGGTCGGCACCGCGCGCACCGCCAGAGTTTTGGGAGAGAAAGCTGTGATCTCCAGGCCCAGCATTTGCAGCGTGTCGGCAGCGCTGTGGGCGATGGCAACTTCTTGCGCTGTGGCGGCGAAAGTCGCAGGAATCAGCAGCGGCTGGCTGGTGATGGCAGTGTCGACGAGCTGGGTTTTCAGACGCTCATAAACAATGCGCTCGTGCGCCGCGTGCATGTCGACGATCACCAAGCCGGCGGCGTTCTCGGCGAGGATGTAGATGCCTTGCAGCTGCGCCAGCGCCCGGCCCAGCGGCCACTCGCCGGGTGGGAGCGTGGCGGTCTGCGATGCAGCCGGTTGCACCGCCAAAGCATTGACCGGCAAACCCTGGCCGGCTGCGGGCACAGGCCACATGGCTTCGAAATCATTCACGCGCGGGTTCTGGCGCTGCGCCAAGTCCATACCGGTCTGCGCCCAGCCCAGGCCGCGCACGGCGCGTTGGGCATCGTTCACCAGCCCGGATGGCGCGGCGCCCTGCAGAGGCTGGCTTGCGAGGTTCAAGCCGGCGCCTTGCGTGCGCGTTGCAGCCAGTGCGTTTTCAGCGGCGTGGCGCACCGCCTGGTGGACTTCGCGGCTGTCGCGAAAGCGGACTTCGATTTTGGTCGGGTGCACATTCACATCGATGCGCGCCGGGTCCATCTCCACATAAAGCACATACACCGGTTGGCGATGACCGTGCAGCACATCTTCGTAAGCGCTGCGGGCCGCGTGCGTCAGCACTTTGTCCCGCACAAAGCGGCCGTTGACATAGGCGAACTGCTGGTCCGGCCGAGAACGGGCGGCATCCGGAATGCCGGCGCGGCCCCAGACGCGAACCGCCGGCTGGCCGTTGTCGCGGCGCGCGCTGCTCTCGTAGCTCACAGCCACAGACTGCGCCACGAAGTCTTCGCCCAGTACATCGGCCAGGCGCTGATTGAGCGCCGCCAAAGAGTCGTCGCCCTGCATAGACGCCGTAGCGGCGCGCCACTGCTCGACCAGTTTGCCTTCATGCCAAATGGCAAATCCAACGTCAGGCCGCACCAGGGCATGGCGACGCACCGCCTCGAGGCAGTGGGCCAGCTCAGTGGCGTCGGTTTTTAAAAACTTGCGGCGTGCGGGCGTGGCGTAAAAAAGCTCGCGCACTTCAACCGTGGTGCCCGCGCTGCGTGCGGCCGGCTTGAGCTCGCCGGTGCGCCCGTCGAGTTGCCAGGCATGTACATCGGCGGCTGCGCTGTCGCTGCCCGCATGGCGCGAGACCAGACTCATGTCGGCAATCGAGTTGATGGCGGCCAGCGCCTCGCCCCTGAAACCCATGGTCGCCACGGACTCCAAGTCTTGCAAGGAGGCAATTTTGCTGGTGGCGTGGCGGCGCAAAGCGGTGGCCAGCTCGTTTTTTGGAACGCCGCTGCCGTCATCTTCTACCTGGATCAGTCGCACACCGCCGGCCAGCAGTCGCACCGTGATCTGACGGGCGCCGGCGTCCAGCGCGTTGTCAACCAGTTCGCGCACCACCGAGGCGGGCCTTTCGACGACTTCGCCGGCGGCAATCTGGCTGATCAGCTCGTCAGGCAGTTCGCGTATGGGGCGGCGGGGCAGGTTGGGCGGAGCTATGTTCACGGGGCGATTTTAGGCTGTGCGCGTGTCAAAATCGGCGCCATGGAACTGCTCACTTTTTTGCTGGACTTCATTTTGCACGTGGACCGCTACCTGGAGGCATTCACACAGAACTATGGCATATGGGTCTATGCCCTGCTGTTTGCCATCGTGTTTGTCGAAACGGGCCTGGTGGTGATGCCCTTTTTACCGGGTGATTCGCTGCTGTTTGTGGTAGGCGCGCTGTGTGGTGTCGGGCTGATCAGTCTGCCTGTGGCCATGGGTTTGCTGCTGCTGGCGGCCATTTTGGGCGACCAGTGCAACTACAGCATAGGCCGGCACATCGGCCCTAAGGTGTTTCAGTGGGACGACTCGCGCTGGTTCAATAAGCGCGCTTTTGACCAGGCCCATGACTTTTACGAGCGCTATGGCGGCGTGACCATCATTTTGGCGCGCTTCATGCCGTTTGTGCGCACCTTTGCCCCCTTTGTGGCGGGGGTGGCCGAAATGAGCCGCAGCAAGTTCACAGCCTATAACGTGATCGGCGCATTCATCTGGGTGTGCGGCCTGGTCGGCACAGGTTATCTGTTCGGCAATTTGCCCTGGGTCAAGGAGAACCTGAGCAAAATCATCTGGGCCATGATTCTGGTTCCGGGCTTGATCGTTATCTTTGGCGCGCTCAAGGCCAGGCGCACTGCTGCCGCGCGATAGCGATCAGATCGCCCGGTTGCGCGCCAGTGGCGGGTTTTTGGCAAAGTAGCGCAAGATCCCGCGCATCAGCGCATCGGAGAGTTGTGCCTGGTAAACAGGGTTGCGCAAGCGCAGTTCTTCATCAGGGTTACTGATGAATGCGGTTTCCACCAGCACGCTGGGAATGTCCGGCGCTTTGAGCACGGTAAAACTGGCTTGCTCAACGCGCGCCTTGTGCAGTTTGCCGATGCTGCCGATCTCCCCCAGCATGGCGCTGCCCAGCTTGAGGCTGTCGCTGATTTGCGCTGTGGTACTCATGTCCAACATGGCCTTGAGCACCTGCGCATCCTTGGCCTTGATATTGATGCCGCCCACTTGATCGGCCGCATTTTCTTTGTTGGCCAGCCAGCGCGCCGAGCTGCTGGAGGCGCCCCGGTCACTCAGCGCAAACACGCTGGCGCCTTGCGGCCGGTCAGAGAAAAAAGCGTCGGCATGAATGCTGATGAACAAGTCCGCTTGCACGCGTCGGGCTTTTTGCACACGCACATGCAAGGGCACAAAAAAATCAGCTTCGCGAGTGAGGTAAGCACGCATATTGGGTTGCTGATTGATGCGCTCGCGCAGTTGCATGGCGATTTGCAGCACCACATCTTTTTCACGCGTGCCGCCCGGGCCGATGGCGCCCGGGTCTTCGCCGCCATGACCGGGGTCCAATGCAACGATGACCAGACGGTCTGTTGGAATGGACTTGGGGGGAGTGCGAACAGACCCGGACTGGGTCGATGGCATAGGGCCTGTTTCAGCACGACGACCGGCCCCGGCGATCAACTCACCCAGCGGGTCAGACCCGGCATGGGAGGCGGGGGGTGACGCAGGTGTTGGGGCCGTGGCCACCGGTGACGGGCTCTTGGGTTCCTGGTCTTTGAGCCGCTCGGCGATCAGCGCTTCGAGGGGGTCCAGGGGTTTTTGCGGGTGCAGGTCGAACACCAGCCGGTGCTGGTAAGGCGCCACAGGTTTGAGCGTGAAGACCTGCGGCAACACCGCTTGCTTGAGGTCAATCACCAGGCGCAGCACGCCCGGTGTGTTTTGCCCGACGCGTATGCCTGCAATGTTCGGATCATCTGGCCTGACCTTGGCCACCAGCTCGCGCAGTGCCGGCAAGAGGTCAATCCCCTCGATATCGATGGCCACGCGCGGCGGGTCCGCAATCAGGAACTGGCGGGCCTTGATTTCGCTGTCGGACTCGATGGTCAAACGCGTGTAGTCCTTCGCAGGCCAGACCCGCACGGCCAGAATTTCGGCGCCGCGGGCAATTTGGCGAACGCCCAGCAGCAAGACCAGGGTGCCGCTTTGCAGCAGTTGGCGGCGGGTGGCTTTGGTTGGCGTCATGCTGCCATCAGGGCGGCGCCTGTGAGTGTGAGGACGTGCAAACTGACGCTGCGTTCTTCAGCGTCTCCTTCGCCTTGGATAGTTTCAAGGCGCAAGCGCAGGTCGGGGGTGGGCAGGTGCCGACCGGCTTTGTCGGGCCATTCAACGAGTTTGAGGCCGGGGCCGGCAAAGATGTCGCGAAAGCCTGCCTCTTCCCATTCATCCGGGTCGTTGAAGCGGTAAAAATCAAAGTGCCAGATGGCCAGTGGCTCAGCGCCGGCGCCGGCCACGCTGTAGGGTTCGACCACGGCATAGGTCGGGCTTTTAATGCGACCGGCCACCCCCAGCGCTTGCAGGAGATGGCGTACCAAAGTGGTTTTGCCGGCACCCAAATCGCCTTCGAGCGTGATGCTGGCACACAGGTCCGACCCGCCGGCTTGCACGCGCAGCGCCAGCGCTTGGGCGAAGTCGCGCGTGTGCTTTTCATCCGGCCAGGCCAGAGTTTTTACAATAGGGCGGTGAAACTCAATAGCCATCAATTCGTGTCTGACATCCAGGTTTGGGCGCGTGAGCTTGGATTCTCGCAAATTGGCGTGGCAGGTGTGGACCTGTCGACGGCAGAATCTGGATTATCGGCCTGGTTGGCGGCAGGCTTTCATGGGGACATGCATTTCATGGCAGCCCACGGGCTCAAACGGGCCAGACCGGCCGAGCTGGTGCCCGGCACTGTGAGCGTGATCACTGCGCGCATGGACTATTTACCAGCCCAGACGTTGCAAAGCGCAGACGACTGGCAGTCGCGTGAACTGGCGCGGCTGACGCGGCCGTCCGAAGCGGTGGTGTCCGTCTATGCCAGAGGGCGCGACTATCACAAGGTCTTGCGGACTCGACTGCAAAAACTGGCAGAGCGCATTGCCCAGCATGTGGGGCCTTTTGGCCATCGTGCTTTCACCGATTCGGCCCCGGTGCTGGAGGTCGAGCTGGCCGAGCGCAGCGGTCAGGGCTGGCGCGGCAAACACACGCTGCTGCTCAACCGTGAAGCCGGCTCCATGTTTTTTCTGGGGGAGATTTATGTGGACTTGGCACTGCCCCACAGCCAGGCGCTGACGTCCCACTGCGGCGTTTGCAATGCCTGTATCACCATATGCCCGACGCAGGCCATCGTGGCAGCGCACCGTCTCGATGCCAGGCGCTGCATCTCTTACCTGACGATTGAGCATGCCGGAGCTATTCCTTTGGAGCTGCGCCCCCTGATGGGCAACCGGATTTACGGCTGCGACGACTGCCAGCTGGTGTGCCCCTGGAACAAGTTCGCCCAGCGCAATGCCTTGCCCGACTTTGACGAGCGCGCAGGCTTGACCGGTCAGCAGTTATGCACGCTGTGGGCTTGGAACGAGGCAGAGTTTTTGCGCCATACCGAAGGCAGTCCGATCCGTCGCATCGGTCATGAACGCTGGTTGCGCAACCTGGCCGTGGCCATGGGTAATGCTTTGCGCATGCTGCGCCAGGGAAAAGCTGACGCGGCTGCGCTGGCAGAGCAAGAGGTCTTGCGCCAGGCTTTACAAAGCCGGCTGGACAATCCGAGTGCTTTGTTGCAGGACCACTTGCAATGGGCCTTGGTGCAAGGCGCTTGATCAGGTCCAGGTCTTCAACGTGCTCAGCGCGATGGCAAAGGGAAGGCTGAGCAAACCCATCAGCGTGGACAGCGTCACCAGGCCGGCCACCAGCGGTCCGTTGTAGCCCATGCGGGCTGCCAGCACGTAGGCCGTCGGGGCGGTAGGCAGGGCCGAGAAGGCCAATAACACCAGGGTTTGGGCCTTGCTCAAGCCCAGGGCGTGGCTTAGAAACAAGGCCACCAGCGGCAGCACCATGTGCTTGATCAGCAGCACCGCCACGCTCAGTGCCTTGGCCTGCGCGATAGAGCCCAGACGCATACCGGCGCCAGCCGCCATCAGGCCCAAGGCCAATGAACCCGCACCGATGCGGCTGACGCTGGGCTCCAACCAGCTCGGAATGTGAAAGCCTAGCAAATTGGCCAGCAGTCCGCTGACCGTGGCAATGATGAAGGGGTTGCGCAGCAACTCCCGACCGAAATTGGTTTGGGAATGCCTGGCCATGGGCCAAATGGCGGCCATGTTGAAAATAGGCACGCACACGCCGATCAAGACGGCGATCAGCAGCAGGCCCTCAGCCCCTGCCAGGCGCTCGGCCATGGCCAGCGCGATGAAGGAGTTAAAGCGAAACCCGATTTGCGCGCAGGCGGCATGCTCGCGGCGATCGAGTCTGGCGCCCAGCCAGGGCAAATAGGGCAGAACATAGGTCAGCGCAATCCCGCTGGCTGCCAGCGTCAAGCCGCCAACAATCAGCCCTGATGTGGCTGACAAGTCCAGCGGACTTTTCACAATCGAGTGAAACAGCAGCACCGGGAAAAATACAAAAAATACCAGTTTTTCCGCTTGCTCCCAGACCGCACGGTTCAAGGCGGTATAGCGGCACAGCAGGAAACCCAGCAAGATGAGGGAAAAGTCGGGGGCAAGGAGTTCAGCGTAATTCACAGTGCAAGGATAACGCCTTCGGCATCGGGAAAGCCCTTATGCGTATTCCACAGGTCAAGCTGTCAGCGCTTGCAGATAACATACCAGTTCTTGTCATATGAAAGGGACTAAAAAATGAAAGCTCGTCAATCACTCGCCTTCGCAGCGATCGCCACACTGGCCTTGCTCGCCGGCCACGGTTCTGCGCTGGCACAGGCTTATCCAACCAAAGCGATCAAACTGCAAGTGCCGTTTGCACCTGGCGGCACCACCGATATCGTGGCGCGCGTCATCTCCGAGCCACTGGGCAAGGCCCTGGGCCAGACCGTGTTGATCGAGAACAAGGCCGGCGGTGGCGGCGTGGTGGGTGCCAACGAGAC
>CAXNEG010000035.1:0-11133 GCA_964201305.1 Polaromonas sp. | reverse complement strand
GCAAACGTGTGCCGGGCGCTATCGGTGCGCAACAGGTTGAGCAGTACCTGGCGCAAGCCAAGGCGCCCTGAGACAGCAAGCCTGAGCGTTGACGGCCGCTGCGTTATTCTTGAGCCGTCCCAACGGATTGCCCTCTATGCCGCCCTCCTTCGCCCGCGCCCCATCCAGAACCTCCGTCAGCCCGGCTGTCCACTACCGCGTTGACATCGCTGACCTGCAGGCGCACCTGTTCCGTGTGACGATGACCATGGCAGCGCCGGTAGCACAGCAAACGGTGTCGCTGCCGGTGTGGATTCCGGGCAGCTACCTGGTGCGTGAATTCTCCGGCCATCTGCAAAACCTCAAGGCCCTGCAAGGCAAGCGCGCACTGGCTGCGGGCCAGCTCGTGCAGATCGACAAGTGCAGCTGGCAGATTCGCTGCGCGCCAAAGCGTCCACTGGTGCTGGTCTATGAGGTGTATGCCAACGATGCCTCAGTGCGCACCGCCATGCTCAATGACATGCGCGGTTTTTTCAACGGCACCAGCCTGTGCCTGCGTGTTGAAGGCCAGGAAAACAAACTTCACGCGCTGGAAATCGTCGCTCCCAAGGCGCTGCCCGGCTGGTCTCTGGCCACAGGGCTCACGCCGTACAAGGTGAACAAGTCGGGCTTTGGTACTTACCACGCCGAGAGTTACGACGCGCTGGTCGATGCCCCGGTGGAAATGGGCGCTTTCTGGAGCGGCAGCTTCAAGGCCTGCGGCGTGCCGCACCGCTTTGTGGTGGCCGGTGCTGCGCCCAGTTTTGACGGCGACAAGCTGCTGGCGGACGCCCAAAAAATTTGCGAAACGCAAATCCGGTTTTGGCACGGCAGTCAAAAACAGCCGTTTAAAAATTACCTGTTCATGCTCAATGCCGTTGATGATGGCTACGGCGGGCTGGAGCACGGCAACTCGACCGCGCTGATCTGCAACCGGCGTGACTTGCCACGCCTTGGCGACAAAAAAGTATCCGAGGGTTACACCACGCTGCGCGGACTCATCAGCCACGAGTACTTTCACACCTGGAACGTCAAACGCCTGCGCCCAAGCGAGTTGGCGCGCTACGACTACACCCGCGAGAACTACACCGAACTGCTCTGGTTTTTTGAAGGGTTCACCAGCTATTACGACGACCTGCTGCTGCGCCGCTGCGGCCTGCTGGACAACGCGGGCTACCTCAAGCTGCTCAACAAAACCATCAACCAGGTGATGCAAACCCCGGGGCGGCAGGTGCAGTCGGTGGCCCAGGCCAGCTTTGACGCCTGGGTCAAGTACTACCGCCAGGACGAAAACACACCCAACGCCACCGTGAGCTACTACACCAAGGGCGCGCTGGTGGCGCTGTGCTTTGACCTGAGCCTGCGTGCCCCCGTCAACGGCAAGCCGGCCCCAGCGGATGTCACGCTCGACGCGGTCATGCGCCATGTGTGGAAGCACTGCAAAGGCGGTCCCATGCAAGAAAGCGACCTGAGCGCCGCGCTGCTGGCCGTCAGCGGGCGCAGCTTTGACGCCGAGCTCGCTGCCTGGGTGCACAGCAAGGACGAGTTGCCTTTGCAGCCCTTGCTCGAGCAACACGGTGTGAGCGTGCTGGAAGACCCGGCCCAACTGGCCCAGCGCCTGGGACTGCGGGTCAGCGAAAGCGCCGGTATCACGGTCAAAGCCGTGCTGCGCGGAGGTGCCGCAGAGCGCGCAGGTTTTGCGGCCGGCGACGAATGGCTGGGCATCGCGCTGGCAGGGCCAGCCGGCGCCAAAGTCAAGGCGGCCCCCGACGCCGGCTGGCGCCTGAACCGCCTTGAAGACCTGCTGCTTTACGCGGGCCAGGCCACTCAATTGCAAGTCCTGGTCGCGCGCGACAAGCGGCTGCTGCGCTTGCAGCTGAGCCTGCCGCCGCAAGTCACCACCTGGCGCCTGAGTGTGCAGGACACCAGCCGGGTGAACGCCTGGCTGCAGCCCACGGCAACTTGATCACCCGAGACACCAACGCCTATGAGTGAGGCACCTAAGGAAACACATGAATTACGAAACCATTCTCACCAGCACCCACGGACCCGAGAGCCGGCAGGTTGGCGTCATCACGCTGAACCGCCCCAAACAGCTGAACGCGCTGAACGACCAGCTCATGGACGAGCTCGGCGCGGCACTCAAGGCTTTTGACGCCGACGCCAGCATCGGCTGCATCGTTCTGACCGGCAACGAAAAAGCCTTTGCCGCCGGCGCCGACATCAGCGTGATGGCCAAATTTCATTTTGCTGACGCCTATGGCCAGGACTTCATCACCCGCAACTGGGAGCAGATCCGCAGCGTGCGAAAACCGGTGATAGCAGCTGTCAGCGGCTTTGCGCTAGGTGGCGGCTGCGAGCTGGCCATGATGTGCGACTTCATCATTGCCGCCGACAACGCCCGCGTCGGCCAGCCCGAGATCAAGCTGGGCATCATTGCCGGTGCCGGCGGCACGCAGCGCCTGCCGCGCGCCGTGGGCAAGTCCAAAGCCATGGACATGGCACTGACCGGCCGCATGATGGACGCGCAAGAGGCCGAGCGCGCCGGCCTGGTCAGCCGCGTGGTGGCCGCTGACAAACTCATGGAAGAAGCCCTGGGCGCGGCGCTGATGATTTGCGATTACGGCCAGCTCAGCGTCATGGCCACCAAAGAAGCGGTCAACCGGTCTTTTGAAAGCGGCCTGAGCGACGGCCTGATGTTCGAGCGCCGCCTGTTCCAATCGATGTTCGCCACCAGCGACCAGAAAGAAGGCATGGACGCCTTTCTAGGCAAACGAAAACCGGTGTTCACGCACCGTTGAAGGCAGCTTTTGAACCCGTTATAATTTTCTTCGCTCGGTGATATAGCTCAGTTGGTTAGAGCGCAGCATTCATAATGCTGATGTCGGTGGTTCAAGTCCACCTATCACCACCATTTTTCGGTTTCAGACAGTGTCAGGAACCATCAAACCCCGCATGCTCACAGGCATAGCGGGTTTTTTGTTGCCTGAAGGCAACGACTTAGGGCAGTAAACGCTAGACAAAAATTCACCTAGGCTTTTTGAGGTCGGACATGAAATCGGTTTGCTGGACTTTCAACGGGGTGTCGAGGCCATTGCTCACGATGAGCGAGCGGCGCAGGGGGGGTTACCTGCCTTAAAAGAATTGGGGTTGGGGCAGGGCACTTAATGTTCGATTAATTCAAGCGCGCCAACATGGGCCCATTCCAATTGAAAAGGGCAGTGATGTTGGCTCGTTTAAATCATCGGGACGATCGTCCCACCGAAGCTTTGTCCAGCTCGGTCGAGGTCTATACACGTGAGACGCCTGGGCGCGCCAGTGTTCAAGACTTCGTGCGGGACATTTACGCCGAACGCTATGGCGCACATATCTCAGAATTTGCGCCCGTCTTGTTGGCCTTGCGCGATGCACAAGGCGCATTGGTCGCAGCGGTGGGCTACCGCTGTGCGGCGCTGGAGCCCTTGTTTTTGGAGCGGTATTTGGACGTCCCGGTGGAGCAAGCGCTCCTGGGTGCGGGCGTCCCACCCTCGGCCCGCAACAACCTGGTTGAGGTAGCCCACTTGGTAGCCTTGAGACCGGGGGAAGGTCGTCGCATGATGGCCGAGCTCGGTCGCTGGCTGGGGCAGCAGGGCACCCATTGGGTCGTGAGCACGGTGACCCGAGAGTTGCGCCATTTGTTCTTGCGCATGGGCATTGCCCCCTTGGCCTTGGGGGTGGCCGACCCCGAGCGCTTGGGTGATCAAGCCCGCGATTGGGGCAGTTACTACAAGCACGAGCCCGTGGTCTTGGCCGTAGCCTTGGCCCAAACCGCGCGTTTGCGGCCCCGTTTGGTTGGGGGGGCTTGAGCATGGGTTTGATCACATCCAGCACGCATTGGACCAATGCGTCATGGGCCGATGCGCTGGCCAAAATACCGCCCGCTTTGAAAGACCCTGTTGTGCGGGTGCTGGCCTCGGTACTGGACAACACCCCAGCAGCTTTGGCCTTGGACGATTGGGCACGCGCCCACGGTTGGGTCCATGTGCCACTGCCCTTGTTTTTCACACCAGCGCAGATGCGTCACGCCGTAGCCCGTGCGGGTGTAGACACCCTGGTGGTCTTGCCCGCCTTGTTGCAGGTGTGGCCCGAAGCCACCGCACAGCCGTGCTCGGCGTTGGGTGAAGTCCTGTGCGTGCTACGCTTGAGCAGCCAAGTCGTGGCCATGCCGCAGGGCACCCAAACCATTACCTTCACCTCGGGCACCACCGGCGCGCCCAAGGGCGTGTGTTTGGACGACTCGGCGATAGACACCGTGGCACAGGCTTTGGCCCAAGCCATGGCGCCATTGGGTATCCAACGCCACCTCAACGCCTTGCCGTTTGCGGTTTTGTTGGAGCACGTTGCAGGTGTGCGTGCCGCGCGCGCCGCAGGCGCCGACATCATCACCTTGCCTTTGGCCGAGTTGGGTTGGCAAGGGGCCAGTGGATTTGATGTCACCTTGTTTCACCAAGCGGTGCTGCGCCACCAACCGCACAGCGTCGTGCTCTTGCCGCAAATGTTGCGCGCCTGGTGCGCTTTGTTGGCCACAGGCGCTTATCCGCGACCCAGCAGTCTGCGCATGGTCGCGGTCGGCGGTGCTTCGGTCGGAGCACCTTTGGTTTTGACCGCGCAAGCTTTGGGTCTGCCGGTGTTTGAAGGCTACGGCTTGTCCGAAGGCGCGTCGGTGCAGTGTTTGAATCTGCCGGGGGCCAGCCGAGCAGGCAGCGTGGGCCGACCCTTGCCCCATGTGAGTTTGCGCTTGGCCAGCGATGGCGAGTTGTGGGTGCAGGGCAGTTTGATGTTGGGGTATTTGAGCGGCGAGCCCTCGATGCCCGCTGAATGGCCCACCGGTGATTTGGCTCGCATCGACGAGGACGGTTTTGTGTTCATCGAAGGGCGCAAGAAAAACGTGCTCATCACCTCGTTTGGTCGCAACGTCTCCCCCGAGTGGGTGGAAACGGTGGTGCGCGCCAGCCCGGTGGTGCGCGAGGTGGTGGTTTTGGGCGATGGACAGGCGCAACTAAGCGCCGTGATCTGGCCTATGAGCGAGGCTGTGAGTGAAGCGCAAATTGATGCCGCCGTCCAAGCCGCCAACACCCACTTGCCCGACTACGCCCAGCTGTGCCAATGGGTGCGCGCCGAGCACGCCTTTCTCCCCGACACCGGCATGTGTACCACCAACGGTCGCCCACAGCGATCGGCCATTCATGACGCCCACGCCCACGCGTTGGGGTTTTCTTCATCACTTTCAGAGGTCACACCATGAGCTTTTTCCAACGACTTGTCAACGAGACACAAATCTACCGCCAATCCTTGCTGGGCGCGCCCATCATCCAAGCCGCGCTCAGCGGTACCGTGACGCGCCAGAGCTACCAAGCGTTTTTGCAAGAGGCCTACCACCACGTTAAACACACCGTGCCCCTCTTGCGCGCCACCCGAGAAGCCCTGCCGGCGCACCACCAGTGGTTGATCGAGCCTTTGAACGAGTACATCGAAGAAGAAACCGGTCACGAGGCTTGGATCTTGGACGACATCGTGGCCTGTGGTGGTGACCGCAGCCAGGCCGAACACAGCCAGCCCGCACCGGCCACCGAGATGATGGTTGCTTTCGCCTACGACACCATCGCGCGTGTCAACCCCTTGGGCTTCTTTGGCATGGTGCACGTGCTCGAAGGCACCAGCGTGTCCTTGGCCTTGATGGCGGCTGATGCCATCCAGTCGGCCTTGGCCTTGCCTGACGCGGCGTTCAGTTATTTGCGCTCCCACGGCACCTTGGACTTGGAGCACACCGAACATTTTGAGTCGCTCATGGGCAGCATCGATCGTCCCGAAGACCAAGACGCCATCGTGCACGCGGCACACATGTTTTTCCTTTTGTACGGCGATGTGTTCCGTGGTTTGCCCATGCCCTCAGTGGCGGCCACTCAGGAGTTCGCATGCCATTGAGTCATTTGCGCATTTTGTTGGTGGGCGCCAGTGGCGGCATTGGGCGGGCCATGGTGCAAGCCCTGCAGGCGCAGGGAGCCCATGTGGTGCCGGTCGGGCGCCGTTGGCCCCAAGGCATGCCCGCGGGCGCGATCAGCGCCGACATCGTCTTGACTCAAGACCGCCAGCGGTTGGTGGATGTGGTGCGAGACCAAGAGCTCAACACGGTGGTGATGGCCGCGGGCGTGGCCTCATTCAAACCCGTGGAGCAGTTGACCGACGCTGAGGTGACCCACCTGATGGCGGTCAACGCCAATGCGCCCATACAACTCACCGCGGCCTTGTTGCCCCATTTGTTGACGCTACCCCATTCGCAAGTGGTGTTGGTCGGATCGGTGTTAGGTCACATCGGTTTGCCTGGGTATGCGTTGTACGGTGCGAGCAAGTCAGCTTTGCATGGTTTTGCCGAGGCCTTGCGACGCGAGTTGACCGGCACACCTTTGCGGGTCCAGTGGTTGGCTCCCCGGGCCACCCAAACCGATTTCAACGATGCCTTGGCGCAAGCGTTCAACCACTTGACGGGCACGCAGTCCGATTCTGTCGGTGTGGTCGCTCAGGCGCTGGTCAAACTCTTGCGCTCAACCTCGGCCGAACGGGTGTTGGGTTGGCCTGAGCGCCTGGGCGTGCGCCTGAACGCCTGTTTGGGTGCGGGCATGGACCGAGTGTTTGCCGCTCAGGCGCATCTTTTGCGCCGTTTGTTTTCAGTTAAAACATAAGGATCGCATGATTAAACAGATGGGTATTTGGGCGATGGCTCTGAGTCTGGCGTCTTCCGCCGTTTGGGCCGCCACGCCGATGGAGACGGGCGTGTTGGCCTTGCAGCACGAATGGGAGGCCATACGCTACCAGTCACCCGCGAGCGAAAAACTCGATCGCTGGGAGCGCTTAGCCGGGAAAGCGAAGCAACTGTCTGCGCAACACCCCCAGCAAGCCGAGCCGCTGATTTGGCAGGGCATTGTGCTGAGTTCGTGGGCGGGCGACAAAGGGGGCCTGGGTGCCTTATCGATGGTCAAAGAGGCCAAAGTGATTTACGAAAAAGCCTTGGTCATCAATCCCAATGCGATGGAGGGATCGGCCTACAACAGTTTGGGCGTGCTCTATTACAAGGTGCCGGGTTGGCCCATTGGTTTTGGGGACAAAGATCAAGCCAAAGCCTTGTTAGAAAAAGCCCTTGAGATCAATCCCAAAGGCATCGATCCCAACTTTTTCTTCGGTGAATACTGGGCCACAGTGGGTCGCATCGATCAGGCACTGGTGTATTTGGAGCGCGCATTGGACGCACCCCTCAGGTCCAGCCGACACATCGCCGACACCGGTCGAAAAGAAGAAATTCGGGCATTGCTAAACACGCTCAAGCCTTCGTCAGGCGCACGCTGACGTGTTGTTCGTCCGGGGCCAATACCTGCACGTGCAAACCGTGCAGCTTGGCCACGCGTTGCACGATAGATGCGCCCAAGCCACTGCCGGTTTCGCCGGCGCCGGGCGATCGGTAAAAACGCTCGCCCCAGCGAGCAACACGTTCGCTAGAGCGGTCGACAACGGCGTTGGTGATGGCCAAGGCCTCTGGGCTCAAATGAATCTCCACGGTGCTGTTGACCGACGCGTAACGAACCGCGTTGTCGAGCAGGTTGCGCATGAGCACACCCATCAAAATGGGATCGCCGACGATGGGCAGCGCCATGGTTGGGTCGTCGGACCATTCACAGGCCATTTCCACTTGACGCTGATCGCTCAACGGCAACACATCCGCGACCACCTGTTCCAGCACCGATTCCCAGTCCACTGGCTGTGCTTGCGGCAGGCGCTCGGTGGCATCGAGTCGCGACATCTGCAGCATTTGGGTGACCAAGCGCTCCATACGGTCAAACCCTGCATCCAGTTGGCGTTGGGCATGTGTTTTTTCGGCGTCTTCTGTGGCGTGTTGCATCACCTCCCATTGCGCGCGCAAAACGGCCAAGGGTGTGCGTAATTCGTGCGCGGTATCGGCGGTGAATCGGCGTTCGCGCTGAAGCAAGGACTCGACCCGGCCAAACAACTGGTTCATGGACTGAAGCAAAGGTCGCAGTTCTTTTGGCTGTTGCTCCAAGGGCAGGGCGTGCAAATCGTCGGCTTGCCGTTCGTTCAGGTTTTTTGTCAGGGCAAGCATCGGTGATAAAGCCATGCGAATGGCCATGCTCATGGCCCAAGCCAACCCAGGTAGGACCAAAAGCCAGGGGAGGATTTGACTGCTTATCAAGCTCCACACCAACTCGTCGCGTTCGGAGAGTTTTTGTCCAGAGGCGACGAGCAAGGCCGCATCTGGCGCTTGAAGGTAATAAATGCGCCAAGGATCTTGGTTCAAGGTGGTGTTCACAAAGCCTGAGACGTCAGGACGATGAGGCATGTCCACGCTGCCGGCATCCACGAGCAAATGGCGACCATGACCGTCCCAAGCGGCGATGGCGATGTCATTGAGGTCGGCGTCGCCTGCGCTGGGTTCATTGCCTTTAGAAGGGTTTGTGCCCGGTGCCGCGGTCGGGGTGAGTTCGCCGAGTTGCAAGACACTGGTTTGCACCCTGCGCGCCAAATGGATCATTTGGGTATCAAACAGTTCTTTGACTTCGTGCTCGGTCCAGTTTATGGACAAGAGCAAGGCCAACAGCCAAGCAACCGGCGCAGCGATGAGCAAATACACCAGCAGGCGTTTGTGCAGACTCATGACAACAGGCCCTCAGATCCCAAAAAATAACCCACGCCTCGGATGTTGCGCACGATGTTGGGGTGAATTTTTTTGCGCAAATGATGAATGTGAACCTCCAGCGCGTTGCTTTCAGGTTCGCTGTCGCCCCAGTCGTAAAGCTTGCTTTGCAGCTGGGACTTGCTCCAGACTTTCGTGGGGTTCATCAAGAAAGTTTCAAGCAGGCTCATTTCGCGCCGGGTGAGTTCCACCGATTGCCCTTGCCAGCGCGTCACCTTGGTGCTCGGGTCGTGCTCTAAGCCTGCGTGGGTCCAAACCGATTGAGTGCGACCTTGCGATCGGCGCAGCATGGTGCGCAAGCGTGCCGCCAACTCGTCAATGGCAATGGGTTTGATGAGGTAGTCGTCCGCACCGCTATCCAAGCCTTTGATGCGGTCATCCAAACCATCTCGAGCGGTCAAGACCAGCGCCGGGGTGTTGTTGCCCTCACGGCGCCAGCGCTGCAGCCAAACAACACCATCGTCACCAGGTAAACCCAAGTCAAGCACCACGGCGTCGTAATCGGTGCCCATTAGGGCGCTGTGGGCTTGCGTGCCTTGGCTGAACCAGTCCACTACATGCCCGTGTTGTCGCAGGCCCACCGCCAACGCGTCACCCAAGGCCAGATCGTCTTCCAAAATTAGCAGTCGCATGGTGTGGTAAAAAAATGGTCAAAGTTCATCTTGCGTGGTCAAACTTAACTCATCCTTAAGTTGGCGTCGGTTCAATAGCGTCTTTCATTGGGAAAGCTCATGCTCCTCAACGCCATCAGCCATTCTGACACCCCGTGGGCTTTTGTCGTCTCCTCTTTGAAACCCTTGTGGCTGGCCTCGATGGGGATATTGGGTGTCTTATGGCTATCGCGATTGGGTTTGGCAGTGGGAGCGCTTGGCGGGTTGAAGCAATGGGTAGTAGCTCTGCAACATGCTACTGAGGACGCACTTGAGTTTTATTTTCGGCTAAGGCGCTGATGGCTCATCGAGGCGCATCGCGCACGGACAGCGCGTGTTGGCCTTAGCGTCTTGTGGACCGCCGTCTTGCCAATGACTGCAGCCTTCGGTTTGCTTCTATACTGACCCATCGCCCTACTTCAGCCTCTGGACAAAACCATGAAACGCTGCATCCCCTGTTTTTCACCTCCTTACTAAAACCCTTCGCAAGCCTTGCTGCTGGCGCGCTTTGACACGGGTCTAGAGCGCTGCCGGTTTGGCGGGCTTGTGCGCAGCTATTTCTTAACTCGCGTTCCAAATTTCGGGCTACTTGAATTCCATGTCGAAAAAAGTCTTTATCAAAACCTTCGGCTGCCAGATGAACGAGTACGACTCGGACAAGATGGCCGACGTGCTGCACGCCGCTCAGGGCTATGAGAAAACCGATGTCGTTGAAGAAGCCGACCTGATTTTGTTCAACACCTGCTCGGTGCGCGAGAAGGCGCAGGAAAAAGTGTTTTCTGATCTGGGGCGCGTCAAGCACCTGGCCAAAAAAGGCGTGCAAATTGGCGTGGGTGGCTGCGTGGCCAGTCAGGAGGGCGCGGCCATCATTGCGCGCGCGCCGTATGTGGACGTGGTGTTTGGCCCGCAAACCCTGCACCGCCTGCCCGAGTTGCTGAACCAGCGCCGCCTGCAGGGCCGCGCCCAGGTGGACATCAGCTTTCCCGAGATCGAGAAGTTTGACCACCTGCCCCCGGCCAAGGTGGAAGGCGCATCGGCCTTTGTCAGCATCATGGAAGGCTGCTCTAAATACTGCAGTTACTGCGTGGTGCCGTACACCCGCGGCGAAGAAGTGAGTCGCCCGTTTGAAGACGTGCTGGTGGAGGTGGCCGGTCTGGCCGACCAGGGCGTGAAAGAGATCACGCTCTTGGGCCAAAACGTCAACGCCTACCGCACGCCGATGGTGGGCGCCGGCGCGGGCGGCGAGGTGGCGGATTTTGCGACGCTGTTGGAGTATGTGAGCGACATTCCGGGTATTGAGCGCCTGCGCTACACCACCAGCCACCCCAACGAGTTCACGCCCAGCCTGATTGCGGCTTATGACAAGCTGCCCAAATTGGTCAGCCACCTGCATTTACCGGTGCAGCACGGAAGTGACCGCATTTTGATGGCCATGAAACGCGGCTACACCGCCATGGAGTACAAAAGCACGGTGCGCAAGCTGCGCGCCATTCGGCCCGACATGGCCATGAGCAGCGACTTCATCGTCGGCTTTCCCGGCGAGACCGAAGACGATTTTGGCAAGATGATGAAGCTGATTGACGACATTGGCTTTGACAACTCGTTTAGCTTCATCTTCAGCCCGCGCCCCGGCACGCCCGCGGCCAATTTGCAAGACGACACGCCGCACGAAGTCAAGCTGCGTCGCTTGCAGCACCTGCAAGGCGTGATCAACGCCAACATCAC
>CAXNEG010000034.1:0-11175 GCA_964201305.1 Polaromonas sp. | reverse complement strand
TCAATGTGCTCCTGCGCGAGAATAGGGCTGCCGGCGGCAACCCGCCCCACCAGAGGCAGGGCGAGCTGGGCCAGGCTTTGCAAGGGCAGGGAAAACTGTTTGTTGCGTGACTCATTGAGTGAGCGCAGGGTGTCACTGCGAAGTCGGATGCCGCGTGAAGTGCCGCTCACCAGTTCGATGGCGCCTTTGCGAGCCAGAGCTTGCAGATGCTCTTCGGCGGCGTTGGCGGACTTGAAACCCAGTTCGCTGGCAATTTCTGCGCGCGTAGGGGGAGCGCCGGTGCGGGCGATGGCGCTTTGAATCAGCTCGAGGATCTGTTGCTGCCGTGCAGTGAGTTTGGGGCCTTCGGCCAGGCGGGAAATGTCGCTGAGAATGGTCATGGCATGGCTCCTGTTGAAGTTTTCGTTCGCCTACTGTTTTAATATCCAGTAACTGTATTTTTATCCAGTTTTTGAAAGTTTGCAAGCAATGGGTCAAAAAATAGTGATTTTGGGCACCGGCGGCACCATTGCCGGTACTGCAGCCAGTCCACTGGACCACACCGGCTACTCCGCCGGGCAGCTGGGGGTGGCTGATTTGCTGGCAGGTCTGCCGACAGCCGGCAACGGGGCTGGCGCGGATCGTTTTATGGTCGAACAGCTGGCGCAACTGGACAGCAAGGACATGGGTTTTGACGTCTGGGTCAAGCTGGCGCAGCGCGTAGCACACCACCTCTCACAGCCAGAAGTGCAGGCGGTACTCATCACCCACGGTACTGACACACTGGAAGAGACAGCTTACTTTCTGCACGCGCTGCTGATGCCGGCCAAACCTGTGGTGCTGACCTGTGCCATGCGCCCGGCCACTGCCCTGGCTCCCGACGGCCCGCAAAACATGATGGACGCGCTGGCTGTAGCGGCAAACCCGGGTGCCGTCGGAGTGAGCGTGGTGTGTGCTGGTTCGGTCTTTGGCGCTGAAGATGTGCAAAAAATACATCCTTACCGCCTGAACGCGTTTGGTGCCGGCGACGTCGGGCCGATTGCTTATGTCGAAGAGGGTCGGTTGCGCCAGTTAAGGCCCTGGCCGCATGCATTGACCAGTTTGCCGGAGGGCAGGGCTGCCCTGCTGGCTCGACTGGCCGATACCCGATGGCCACGTGTGGAGGTGGTGATGAGCCATGCCGGCGCCGATGGTTGGGCCGTCAGGGCTCTGGTTGAGGCCGGTGTGCAGGGCCTGGTGGTGACCACCACCGGCAACGGAACGGTGCACCAGGATCTGGAAGCGGCCTTACTGGTGGCCATGACACAAGGGGTCAAAGTGCTGCGTGCAAGCCGTTGCACAGAAGGCCGCTTGCTCGACGGCGGCAATGATGCCCTGCCGGTCGCCCCCGGCTTGAACTCCGCCAAAGCCCGCATCGCTTTGATGCTGGAGCTGATGCAATCGAATTGAGAGCTGCAGCGCAAAGCGCTGAGCGCGTTCAGTCTGCCAGTGCTTTGAATGCGCGTGCTGTGATGTCGTCCACGCCGCCGATGCCGCTGATGGCGCGGTATCGCGGTGCAACAGCCGCATCTTTTTGGGCCCAATTGGCGTAGTAATCCACCAGAGGCCGGGTCTGGGCGCTGTAGACCTCCAGGCGTTTTCGCACGGTTTCTTCTTTGTCGTCTTCGCGCTGGATCAGGGGCTCGCCCGTGACGTCGTCCACACCGCTGGTTTTGGGCGGGTTGTACTTGACATGGTAGGTGCGCCCTGAGGCGGCATGCGATCGGCGTCCGCTCATCCGCTCGATGATGGCCTCGAACGGCACGTCAATTTCCAGCACGTAATCAAGCTTCACGCCGGCCGACTTCATGGCGTCAGCTTGCGGAATGGTTCGGGGGAAACCGTCAAACAAAAAACCCTTCGCGCAATCTGCTTGGGTAATGCGCTCTTTAACCAGGTTGATGATCAGGTCATCGCTGACCAGGCCACCCGAATCCATGACTTTTTTGGCTTGCATGCCCAGCGGGGTTCCGGCCTTGACAGCCGCTCGCAACATGTCACCGGTGGAGATTTGAGGAATGCTGTATTTCTGGCAAATGAAGGTGGCTTGTGTGCCTTTGCCGGCGCCCGGGGCTCCCAGTAATATCAGTCTCATGGATGTCCTCGCTTTCAGGTAAATCTGCGCCCGGCCGCCTTGCGCAAGCCTTCGTTGTCTCGTTTTGATGGGCCGTGAAGCCGACCCGTTTATTTATGGTCTTAAGGATAGCATGCAGACCTTAGCGCATTGCTGACTGACTTCGCAATCCATGGCCGCAACGGGGTCAGGATGGGTCGGCCAGCAAACTGCGCACCCGCGCCAGGTCTTCTGGGGTGTCGACACCCATCCCGGGCGGATTTTGTGTGATGTGAACCGCAATGCGGTGACCGTGCCAAAGAGCGCGTAACTGCTCCAGTGATTCGAGTTGCTCAATGGGCGCTTGCGGCAAGGACGGAAACGCGCACAAAAACCCGCTGCGGTAGCCGTAAATACCCACATGCCTTAAAGGCGGCGGCATGCCCGAAGCTTTCCACCAGGCGGTGCCGTCAAAGTCGCGGCCTAAGGGGATGGGTGCACGGCTGAAGTAAAGCGCGGTGTTGCGAGCATCCAGAACGACTTTCACAATGTTACGGTTAAGGTAGTCGGCCAGCTGGTCGATGGCATGTGCTGCCGTGCTCATGACGCAGTCCGGACGGTCTTGTAGCAGTCGGGCCACGGCGTTGATCAAAGCCGGGTCGATCAGCGGTTCGTCGCCCTGCACATTGACCACCACCTCGTCAGCTTTCAAGCCCAGCAGCGAACACGCTTCGGCCAGGCGGTCGCTGCCACTGGGGTGATCGGCGCGCGTGAGCACTGCGTGCACGCCATGCGCTTCGCAGACTTGAATGATCACCGGGCTGTCTGTGGCCACCACCACCTGGGCGGCGCTGCTCATAGCGGCACGCTGCGCGACCCGCACGACCATCGGAAGCTTGTTGATTTCGGCCAGGGGCTTGTTCGGCAGGCGGGTTGAAGCCATCCGGGCCGGTATCAAAACCTTGAAGGGCAGGGCTTCCCGGTCGGTCTGATTGAGGGGCGCGTTCAAAGTCCGAGCTCTTCGTCGCTCATTACGCGGGCTTCGTTTTCGAGCATCACGGGCAGGCCATCGCGCACCGGATAAGCCAAGCGTGCGCTGCGGGAAATCAGCTCTTGCTTGTCGCGTTGGTACTCGAGCGGGCCTTTGGTCACTGGGCAGACCAGCAGTTCAAGAAGTTTGGTGTCCATGGCTGGATGGTAATGTAGAAAGCAAGGCGCGTAGGCGCTCGTCCAGCGCCTGGAAAAAATCCGGCTCAGGGGTAAATACCAAAGGTATAGCCAGCAACATCAAGCCGGCTTGCGGGTAGCGCGCAAACAGCTTGACAGCGTCTTTTTCAGTGCACAGCAGACGCTGGCGCTGGTCCCATATGGGCACGCCAGCCAGTTCGTCATGGTCCGGCAGGGCCAGAGTCCGGGTGAGGGTTAAGCCCTGCAGGCGCAACATGTCAAAAAATGCCCCGGGGTTGGCAATGGCTGCCACCGCTGTCAGGTCTTCACCTTGCAGGCTTTGCAGCGGCACGCGGGTGCCATCAGCGGCCACCGCCTCGTGCGCCAAACTCCGGCTGGACTGGAAGCCGGCAAACGCAGGCTGACGGCCTGTGTGTAGCAGCAGATGCACAGGCGCTACTGATTGGGGACCCCTGGTTTGCAAAGGCTTTTGGGGCTGCGGCCAGACTTCGCGCAGCGGACCGGCAGGCAGCAGCCAGCCGTTGCCCACACCGCGGTCATCAAAGACAGCAATATTCAGATCACGTCGCAAGGCGTAATGCTGCAAACCGTCGTCGCAAATGACCAGGTCGGTGTCAGGATGGGCCGCCAGCAGGGCCTGCAGCGCATCGCTGCGGCGGCGCGCCACAAACACCGGCACGCCTGTGCGCTGCTTGATCAACAGCGGCTCATCGCCGCACAGCCTGGCTGGCATGTGCGGCAGCACCTCCAGGCAAGTTTGTTCCAGACGTCCATAACCGCGTGAGACCACGCCGGGGCGCCGGCCAGTGGCCTGCAGGTGCTGCACGATGGCCATCACCAGAGGTGTCTTGCCAGCGCCACCGGCCACCAGATTGCCCACCACCACCACAGGCACGTCCGCCGTGTAAGCGCTCAGCCAATGGTGTTCAAACAGCCATCTCCTGATGCTTATCAGCGCCCCGTAAAGCTGTGACAGCGGCCACAGCAGGCGTGCCAGCCAGCCGCGTTCCATCCAGGCGCGTTGCAGAGTCTGGGACAGGGCTGACATCAAGGTTTTTAAGTACCGGCCGCTCAGCGCTTGCCTGATGAAGTGCTCTGGGTGGCAAAGGTAATGCGCGAAAGATCGGCTTTTCGGGCCGCCTCCATCACCAACACGACAGACTGATGGCTGGCCGCCGCATCCGCGCTGATGATCAACACTGTCTCCTGACCGCCGGGGTTGGCGGCGCGCAAGGCCGCAGCCACTGTGTCCAGGCTGCGCCCGTTAAGCACCGCTTTGTTGACGGCATAACGCCCGTCACTGCTGACGGCCACCACCACTTCCTGCGGGCGCTTGCGAGCGGCTTCAGTGTTGGCTACGGGCAGTTGAATCTGCAACTGCGTGTACTTGTTGTACGTGGTTGACAGCATCAAAAAAATTAACAACACCAGCAACACATCAATGAAAGGGATGAGGTTGATTTCGGGCTCGTCGATCGGACGTTGGCGAAATTTCATGGCTCAGGCCTCCACGCATTGACACTAAAGCGGCAGGCTTTCATGGCGACTGGCGCAGGCTGTTCAAGTGGCGTGCAAAACGCTCGGTTGCAAGCTCCATCTGCAGCACATAGCTCTCAATCCGGCCGCGGAAATAGCGCCAGAAAATCAAAGAAGGAATCGCCACCATCAGCCCGAAGGCCGTGTTGTAGAGCGCAATCGAAATGCCTTGTGCCAGTTGCACCGGGTTGTCCGTGCCCGTGACACCCGCACCCTGCGAGCTGAAGATCTCAATCATGCCAATCACAGTGCCCAGCAAGCCTAGCAACGGCGCTGCCGAAGCAATGGTGGCCAGCACAGCCATGTAGCGCTCGAGTTCGTGGGCTGCTTCCCGACCGCCGTTTTCGAGAGCTGAGCGCAGGTCTTCTTCACTCAGTCTGGGGTTTTTGCTGAGCGCTTGCAAGCCGCACGCCAGCACCCTGCCCAGCAGTGAATTGGCTTCGAGCTGGGCAATGATTTCCTGGGAGGGCACGGCCAGTCGTGAGACCAACATGGCCTCGCCAGCGAGCTTAGGCGGGGCCACCTGCTCCATGCGCAGACTTAAAAACCGCTCTATCACCACGGCCAGAGCCAATACCGAGCATGCCAGTAGTGGCCAAATGGGCCAGCCTGCGGCTTGTATGATCGAGAACAAACGCTGACTCCCGGTAAATTCAATGGTGTGAATTATGGCTTAGGCCCTTGCACATCCAGGGCGCCCACAGCTTGCGTCCTAACTTCCTAGGCGCATGAATCTTGAATAACTTCGCAAGTCCATGGATCAAGTGATCAATCAGTTTCTGCCAGCAGAGGGGTCAGCATCAGCCCCCGCGGTGCGGGTGTGGCCAGTTGGCTCCTTATTGCGGGCGATTGCCGACAGTCTGCAAGCGCGTTTTAATCCGGTGGCGGTCAAGGGCGAGATCGCCGGCTTTTCCCGGGCCGCCAGCGGGCACTGCTATTTCAACCTCAAAGATGAACAAGGTCAGGTGCGCTGCGCCATGTTCAAGCGGGCAGCCTCGCTGGTCGACTTTGTGCCCCGGGATGGTCAGTTGGTGCAAGTGCGCGGCCGGCTGGGTGTTTACGAGCCGCGCGGCGAGTTGCAGTTGGTGGTCGAATCCATGCTCGAGGCCGGGCAGGGCAATTGGTTTGAACAGTTCACCCGCCTCAAAGCCAAACTCGAGGCACAAGGGCTGTTTGACAGCGCCCGTAAACGCACGCTGCCGCTGCTGCCGCGTTCTGTGGGAATCATCACTTCTTTGGGTGCGGCGGCTTTGCAAGATGCGGTCAGCACCTTGATGCGGCGGTCGCCCCATGTCTCTGTGGTGATTTACCCGGCCAGCGTACAAGGCGTTCAAGCGCCTGGCGAATTGCTGGCGGCGCTCCAAAAAGCCGTGCACCGAGCTGAAGTTGATGTACTTTTGCTGGTGCGCGGCGGTGGCGCCATGGAAGACCTCTGGGCTTTCAATGACGAGGCCCTGGCACGCGCTATCGTGGCTTCACCGATACCTGTCATCAGTGGTGTCGGCCATGAAACCGATTTCACCATCGCTGATTTTTGTGCCGATGTGCGTGCGCCAACGCCGACTGCTGCGGCCGAACTCTGCGCCCAGCCGCAAGACCTCTGGCTTCGGGCGCTGGCGCTCGTCTGGCTGCGGCTGCAAAGCGCCGTTGGCCGCCAGCTCGATTTAAGCAGCCAGCGACTGGACCGTGCCGCCGCGCGTGTCTGCCAGCCTTCGCATCTGCTGGCCCGCCAGCAGGCCCAGTTGGCCTTGCAAGGCCAGCGACTGTCCCACGCGACGCGCTTGCTTGTGCAAGGGCAAAGGGGCCGGATCGACACCTTGTCCCGCAGCTTGCCCAAGGCAGTCGCTTTGTCCCTCAGCCAAGACCGTCAGCGCCTTGCGCGGGCGCAGGCCCGGCTGGAATCGATGGACCCGAAATGGGTTCTCCAGCGCGGTTATGCCTGGTTGGCCGATGCGCAGGGCCAGGCCATCACCAGCGTTCAGCAGACCCGTGTTGGCCAGCCTTTGCGCGCTACCCTGGCCGACGGTGAGCTTAATTTGACCGTTGACCAGCGCCCTTTGATTTAGTTTTTTACAATCACTCGTCTTTTAGTTCATTGACTATCTAGGAAAACACCATGGAACACAGCCTCCCAGCCCTGCCTTACGCCATTGACGCCCTTGCCCCACATTACAGCAAGGAGACCTTCGAATACCATCACGGCAAGCACCACAACGCTTATGTGGTCAACCTCAACAACCTGCAAAAGGGCACTGAGTTTGAAGCCATGGGTCTTGAGGAAATTGTCAAGAAATCCAGCGGCGGCGTCTACAACAATGCGGCCCAAGTCTGGAACCACACTTTCTTCTGGAGCTGCATGAAGCCTGCAGGCGGCGGCGAGCCTGCCGGCGCGTTGGCCCAGGCGATCAACGCCAAGTTCGGCTCTTACGCAGCTTTCAAAGAGGCCTTTGTGAAGTCGGCCGTCGGCAACTTCGGCTCAGGCTGGACCTGGCTGGTGAAAAAGCCCGATGGTTCGGTTGACATCGTCAACACCGGGCCGGCTGGCACGCCTTTGACCGGTGCAGACAAAGCCCTGATGACAGTGGACGTCTGGGAACATGCTTATTACATCGACTACCGCAATGCACGTCCTAAGTTCGTCGAGACATTTTTGTCCAACCTGGTGAACTGGAAATTTGCGGAAGCTAACTTCGCCTGATCCTGCGTGTCTGGCCCTTGGAGGGCCGATCGTTAAAAAGCCGACCTGAGGTCGGCTTTTTTAACGATGGTTTTCAGTGAGCAGAAAAGTGTGCTGACCTAGCGTTTACCTTCGAATGGGGGACCGCTCAAGCGTGAGCCGGGTTTCAGCCCTTTTTTGGCAAACCAGCCTTGGTTCATCTCCAGCACATAACGCACAGGCTGCGCTGAGCAATGCGAATCCGTTGTTTGCGGCTTCATGTCGGCCAAATTGACAATGGTGCCGTCGTCAGCCACAAAAGCTGCTGTCAGGGGCAAGAAGGTGTTGCGCATCCAGAAGCATTGCTGGGCGACTTGCTCAAAAACGAAAAGCATGCCCTCGGACTGGGGCATTTCTTTGCGAAACATCAGTCCAGTCTGGCGCTGCTCAGGCGTCAGAGCCAACTGCGCATTGATCTGGTACATGCCGGCACTCAGCGTTGTGCGTTGAAGCTTGAGCTGGGGCTCGTCCTGGGCGGCAGCCGATGTCCAAAGGCTCAAGCTGAGCACACAGGACCAAAGGCTGTTGAAGAAAATAGCTCTTAAATTTACCATGGGCTCCATGATAAGGGCCGTATCGGCATCGGCAAAGTACAGACAAAAAAATGCCCGCGTTGGGCGGGCATTTTTGACTGAAGAAAAGAATTACTTCTTAGCTTCTTCTTTCTTGGCAGCTGGCTTGGCTTCTTCTTTTTTAGCAGCTGGCTTCTTAGCTTCTTCTTTCTTGGCGGCTGGCTTGGCTTCTTCTTTCTTTGCTGCAGGAGCAGCAGCGGCTGGAGCAGCAGGAGCTTGTGCGAAAGCAGTGGCAGTTGCGAAGAGGCCGGCGAAAAGGATAGCGAGAGTTTTGGTCATTTTGGATTTCCTAGTAACGTTATTGGAAAAAAGTCCACTCAATTAACAAGTAGACACATCCATAACGGCAGCTGTTCGGATTGGTTGACATTCCGAGCAATTTATTTCGCCAATGCCTCAAATTAACTCTTTTTTTGCTATATTTAAAGTGTTTTTCAGTTTGAAGTTCATCCTCAATGACCACGTGCCGCAGATCTGCCCTGCTGCTCGCTAGAATGATTTCATGGCAACGAAACTTCCCAAAGCCCCAGCCCCTGCTGCAACACCTTCCACCCAGCCGGCCCGGCCTGAAGATGGACAAGGCGGCAACTCCGTGGTGTTGGAGCGTCGTACCCAAAAGGTCAAGCCCCCGCAGATGTACCAGGTAGTGTTGCTCAATGACGACTACACGCCGATGGAGTTTGTCGTCCTTGTGATCCAGGAATTCTTCAATAAAGACCTGGAAACCGCCACTCAGATTATGCTGAAGATCCATCTCGACGGCAAAGGCGTGTGCGGGGTATTCTCCAAGGACGTGGCAGCCACCAAAGTCGATCGGGTCACTGATTCGGCACGCAAAAACGGTCATCCGCTGCAATGTATTTGCGAGCCAGTTGAATTGTAAAAAATGCCCCAATCTATAGAACAATTGCTTTTGAAATTTGAGTCGCAAGCCCTAAAGGAAAATCCATGATCGCCCAGGAATTAGAAGTCAGCTTGCACATGGCCTTTGTCGAGGCCCGCCAGCAACGCCACGAGTTCATCACAGTGGAGCATCTGCTGCTGGCCCTGCTAGACAACCCCAGTGCTGCTGAAGTTTTGCGCGCATGCTCTGCCAATGTGGATGACTTGCGTAAGTCGCTGGCCAACTTCATCAAGGACAACACCCCGCAAGTTGCCGGCAATGATGACGTTGACACCCAGCCCACGCTGGGTTTTCAGCGCGTTATCCAGCGCGCCATCATGCATGTGCAGTCCACCGGTAACGGCAAAAAAGAAGTGACCGGCGCCAATGTGCTGGTGGCTATCTTTGGTGAAAAAGATTCGCACGCCGTGTACTACCTGCATCAGCAGGGCGTCACGCGCCTGGATGTGGTGAATTTCATCGCTCACGGCATCAAGAAAACCGATCCGCCCGAGCCCACCAAGGCCGGCGAAAGCGCTGCTGAAAACGAGGAAAGTCCCGAAAAGACCGAAAAAGCCTCGCCCCTGGAGCAGTTCACGCAAAATTTGAACCAGCTTGCTAAAGAAGGCAAGATCGACCCGCTGATCGGGCGCGAGTATGAGGTCGAGCGCGTTATCCAGATTCTGTGCCGCCGTCGCAAGAACAATCCATTGCTCGTCGGTGAAGCCGGCGTCGGCAAGACTGCCATCGCCGAGGGTTTGGCTTGGCGCATCACGCAAAAAGACGTACCTGAGATTTTGGCTGAGGCGCAGGTTTATTCACTGGACATGGGCGCCTTGCTGGCGGGCACCAAGTACCGCGGTGACTTCGAGCAGCGCCTCAAGGGCGTGCTCAAGTCTCTCAAAGACAAGCCTAACGGCATTTTGTTTATTGACGAAATACACACGCTGATTGGTGCCGGCGCAGCCTCTGGCGGTACGCTAGACGCGTCTAATTTGCTCAAACCTGCCCTTAGCTCAGGTCAGCTCAAGTGCATCGGCGCCACCACTTTCACTGAATACCGGGGTATTTTCGAAAAAGACGCCGCCCTGTCCCGTCGCTTTCAAAAAGTTGATGTGGTTGAGCCGACCGTGCAGGAAACGATTGAAATTCTCAAGGGCCTTAAATCGCGCTTTGAAGAGCACCATGGCGTCAAGTACGCCGTGGCCGCCTTGCAGGCGGCTGCCGAATTGAGCGCCAAGTACATCAACGACAGGCATCTGCCCGACAAAGCGATTGACGTGATCGACGAGGCCGGTGCGGCTCAGCGCATCCTGCCGGTCTCCAAGCGCAAAAAGACCATCACCAAAGCCGAGGTCGAGGAAATCGTTGCCAAGATCGCGCGCATTCCCCCCGCCAATGTCTCTAACGACGACCGCGGGAAACTCAAGACACTGGAACGCGATCTGAAAAGCGTGGTGTTCGGTCAGGACAAGGCGCTGGACGTGCTGGCCTCGGCCGTCAAGATGGCGCGCTCCGGTCTCGGCAAAGGCGACAAGCCGATCGGTTCCTTCCTGTTCTCGGGCCCCACGGGCGTCGGCAAGACTGAAGCGGCCAAGCAATTGGCCTACATCATGGGCATTGACCTGATCCGCTTTGACATGAGCGAGTACATGGAGCGCCATGCGGTGAGCCGCCTGATCGGCGCGCCGCCGGGCTACGTGGGCTTTGACCAGGGAGGTCTGCTGACCGAAGCGGTGACCAAGAAGCCGCATTGCGTGTTGCTGCTCGACGAGATCGAAAAAGCCCACCCGGACATTTTCAATGTACTGTTGCAGGTCATGGACCACGGCACGCTGACGGACAACAATGGACGCAAGGCAGATTTTCGCAACGTCATCATCATCATGACGACCAACGCCGGTGCTGAGACCATGAACAAGTCCACCATTGGTTTTACCAATCCGCGCGAAGCCGGCGACGAGATGGCCGACATCAAACGCTTGTTCACGCCGGAGTTCCGCAACCGTCTGGACGCCACGGTGAGCTTCAAGGCACTGGACGAAACAGTCATTTTGCGTGTGGTTGACAAGTTCCTGCTGCAACTCGAAACCCAGTTGGCCGAGAAGAAAGTCGAAGTCACCTTCACTGACGTGCTGCGCAAGTTCTTGGGCAAGAAGGGCTTCGATCCGCTCATGGGTGCCCGCCCGATGCAGCGCCTGATCCAGGA
>CAXNEG010000033.1:0-11182 GCA_964201305.1 Polaromonas sp. | reverse complement strand
GTTCACTCGACCTTGATGTTGGCCCTGCTCACTATGCGCTTGAACTTGTCGATTTCAGATCGGATCTGCTTGTCGAAGTCGTCGGCCAAGCCGCCGACCGGCTCCGCACCCTCAGCATCGAGCTTGGCGCGCACTTCAGGGTTGCTGAGCAGTGCGTTGATTTGCTTGTTCAGTTCAGCGATCAATGGCTTGGGCGTGGTGCCCGGCGCCAGGATGCCGAACCAGTTGGACATTTCGTGGCCCAACAGGCCGGATTCCGTGAAGGTTGGGACATCGGGCAGCACCTTGGCGCGGCGGGTGCCGGAAATGGCGATGGCCTTGAGCTTGCCGCTCTTGATGATTGACGCGGTCTGAGTAACCGTAGCGAACAACAGGTTCACCTGGCCGCCCATCACATCGGTCATTGCGGGGCTGCCGCCCTTGTAGGGAACGTGGATCATCTTGGCGTCAGCCAGCAGCGCGAGCAGTTCGCCCGCCAGGTGCGGAGAAGAGCCTTCGCCAGAAGACGCGAAGGTCAGGGTGCCGGGCTTGGCCTTGGCCAAACGGACCAGTTCCTGGACACTGGTCGCCGGGAAGTTCGGTGACGCCGTTAGGACCGTGGGAACCGCGGCAATCTGGATCACAGCGGCAAGGTCCTTGACCGGGTCGAAGTCCAGCTTGTAGATTGCCGCATTCACTGAGTGGCTCGATGACACCATCATGATGGTGTAGCCGTCGCCAGGCGCAGCGGCCACCAGGGTCGTTCCGATCTTGCCGCCGGCGCCTGGCCGGTTCTCAACAACCACCTGCTGGCCGACGGCCTCACCGAGCTTCTGCGCAATGATCCGGCCCAGAATGTCAGTGCCGCCTCCAGGCGCGAAGGGAATGATCATGCGGATCGGCTTGTTAGGGTAAGCCTGGGCGGACGCGGTCTGCGGCATGGCCACGAGTGCTGCAACGCCTGCCAGCATGGCCGCGAAGGAAGCGCGCTTGAACCCGGTTATCAGGAAGGCTACTGCTGAATTCATCTCCATTCTCCTTTTTCAAATTTTCGATGCGATGAAGCAGCGGCCAGGCCCCTGCCCAGTTTCTGCGCATGACTATTGACATCCGCATGATTATAAGCATAACATCCCGTTCATGAAACTGAACAGCGTTCAGCCTATTGAACAATTAAACAACCAAAGCGCGTCGGCGCCGGGTGTGCCCGCGCCGGCGGTCGGCACCGCCATCCGCATCCTGGACTACCTTGCAAAGCAGCATCCCCGCGCAGGTGTCACGGACATTGCGCGAGCGCTGGGTGTGAGCAAGAGCTCATGCTTCAATATTCTGGCCACACTGTCACAGTTCGGCATGCTGTCCAAGCTGCCCGGTGGCGCGCAATATCAGCTGGGGCCACGCCTGGCTGCACTGGCCGGAGCAGCCAGGCGGCAATACAGCTACCGCGAGGTGCTGCAGCGCCATTTTGGCGATCTGGCGGCCGAGACGCACCTGGTCTGCGTCGTTGGCCAGCCGCTAGGGGACGACACCTCGTTCGTGATCATCGACCAGATCGTACCGCCGGGTTTCAGGCTGCGCAATTTGGCACCGCGGGTTGGTACCGTAGTTCCGCTGAGCGGGCCGGCCCTAGGGCGCGCCCTGCTTTCAGGAATGGACGATCTCGAAGCCCTCCAGATCATCCGGCACATGATTCCCAACTTCAGCATGGCCGACGAAACCGAGTTCAAACGTGAACTGCGCGAAGTGCGCGAGCGGGGCTATGCGGTGAGTCTGGAGCGCTACCAGAAAGGCATCAACGCTGTTGCGGTCGCGATCGAAAAGGCGGGCGAGCCTTATTTGGTAGTCGGCCTGGTCGGGGACTCGACCGACTTCACTGTAGAGCGTATTCACCAGGTCGGGCCCAACCTAGCCGAGCGTGCGCGCGCTTTGCGCAGCGCTATTTCGGATACACCCTACCTAATGGCAGCCACATGACCCAAACAACTGCCCAGCCCGATTCGCACAAGGATGCACCGGCGGATGCCGAGGGACCGTTGGCCGGCGTCAAGGTGCTCGACTTGTCGCGCGTACTGGCCGGACCTTTCGCCTCCATGATTCTTGCAGACCTGGGTGCTGATGTGACCAAGGTGGAAGAGTGTGACCGGGGCGATGGCACGCGTACCATCCCGCCTTTCGTGAATGGCGAAAGCCACTACTTCCTGTCGATCAACCGCAACAAAAAGAGCATCGCGATCGACCTGAAACGACCCGAAGGCCGAGACCTCATACTCAAGCTCGCAGCCAAGGCGGACGTGCTGCTGGAGAACTTCCGCCCGGGGGTGATGGACCGCCTGGGACTGTCGGTGGAAGCACTGCACAAGGCTAACCCGCAGCTTGTGATCTGCTCTATCTCCGGCTTTGGCCAGACCGGCTCCATGCGCGAGGTGGCGTCATTTGACCTCGTCACCCAGGCCATGAGCGGCGTGATGAGCATCAACGGCGAGAAGGAAGGCCCACCTACAAAGATGGGTATTCCTATGGGCGACGTAGGCGGTGGGATGTGGGCGGCAATCGGCATTCTCGCGGGGCTGCAAAAGCGAAACGTCACCGGCCGCGGCTCACGCATCGACCTGAGCCTGCTCGAAGGGCTGATGGGCCTGCTGGGATATCTCGCCGAGATTTACCTGGTGACGGGGGAAAGCCCGGGCCGCGTCGGCAGCAACCACCACAGCATCGTCCCGTACGGCCGCTATCCAGCCCAGGATTCGGATCTCGTCATCGCTCTGCACGTAGGGCCTTTCTGGCGCAAGTTCTGCGTGGCCGTCGGCCGACCGGAGTTGCTCGAAGACGCGCGCTTTCGCACCACGTCCGACCGCCAAGCCAACCGGGACATGCTCGAGCAGGAAGTGATCGCCTTGCTCAAGACTCGCACCGCCAAAGAGTGGTGCGAGGTGTTTGCCGCCGCGGACATCCCGCATGGCCTTGTGTGCAACATCGAAGAGGCTGTCGAGCAGGAAGTGATCCGCGAGCGCGGCATGGTGCGCACGGTAGAGCATAGCCGCGCCGGGTCTGTACGCGTTCTCGGCTCGCCGCTCGTATTCTCAGATTTCGACGCCAAGCACTACGAACCCTCGCCCTTGTTGGGCCAACACACGCGCGCCGTGATGGCAGGCATCGGCCTGTCTGACGCCGCCATCGACCAACTGGTCCGGGATGGCGTCCTGGGCCAATCCATTGATCCCCCAAACGAACCATCGAGGAAAGCATGAGCGACACCCAACCCCACGCCCCAAAGCACACAGGCTATGCATCTGAAGAAGAATTGGCGCGCGTGCGCTCCAAAATCGGACAGAGGGTCACTTTGAATGATCCGCCGTATCTCACCGAAGTGACGCGCGACGCCGTGCGTCACTGGGCCTGGGCAATCGGCGACAAGAACAAGCTGTACCTGGACGAAAAATACGCCACGGCATCGGTGCATGGCGGCATCATCGCGCCGCCGTCGATGCTGTATGCCTTCTCGCGTCTGGCAATCGGCTACCGTGGCGGCCTACCCGGCGTGCATTCATTCTTTGCCGGCTCGCACTGGAAGTGGAAAGAACATGGCCGGCTGTCCGACTGCATCACGCCAGAAGTCACCTTCAAGGACCTGCAGGAGTTGCCAAGCCGCTTTGCCGGCCGCATGTGGAAACAGATTTCCTCCATCGACTTCAAGACCACAGACGGCCGGCTGCTGGCGCAGTCTGAGTCGTGGGGCATGCGAACCGAACGTACCCAGGGCAAGGAAAAAGGAAAGTACGACGCGCTGGAAAAGAAGATCTACACCAAAGAAGAACTGCAGGTCATCGCCGACAAGCAGATCGCCGAAACGCCGCGCGGCGCCACCCCGCTGTACTTCGAAGACGTTGAAATCAACAGCTACATACCCGACATCGTGCGCGGCCCTTATACGGCCACAGTCGCCGTGTGTTTCGAGCAGGCCTGGGGTGGCCTGTTTATTTGGGCGCACAGCTACTGGGTCGAATACCTGAAGCGGCATCCTGCCGCGGGCATCCTCAACGGCTACGGCATCCCCGAGCCGCCCGAAGCAGTGCACTGGGATACCGCGCTCGCCAAGAGTGTGGGTGTGCCCGAAGCTTATGACTACGGACCCGAGCGCATCTCGTGGCTGTCGGTGATGCTCACCAACTGGATCGGCGACGCAGGCTTTCTGGAGGAACTCTATTGCGAAATTCGCCGGTTCAATCTGGTGGGTGACACCACCTATTGCAGTGCTCGCGTGACCGACAAGGAAGTTCTGCCGGACGGACGCGGCCGTATCAAACTGTCAATCCAGGCGGTCGATCAGCGAGACGCTGTGACTGCCAAGGGCTACGCGGCAGTCGTGCTGCCCCGACGTCCCGCCTGATCTGCCAATGGGACTCGGTGAGCTACTTCGCCCTGGCGACACTGTCCTCGTTGGAACCGGTACCGGAGAGCCGGTCGATCTAATTGAGGCGCTGATCGCGGCGTCCCCGTCGGTGTACGGCTTGCGCGCGATCCAGGTGATGACCGGTGGGCGAGAAAAATTGGCGGATGCCGCTGGCCGCAGCTTGAGCCTGATGTCCCCCGTGCCGGGTCAGAAGACGCGTAAGGCCATCAACGAAGGCCGAGCCGAGTTGATAACACTTCCGATGTCGGGACTGCTGGATGCCATCCTGAACGGCACGATGCGTATCGACGGCGTCCTCATGCAAGGCCGAGCCATCGACGCGCATCGCGCGACGCCAGGTTTGATTGCCGACATCATGGTGCCGGCCTGGGAGCGCGCCCGCTTCCGGGCGCTGGAACTCAATGCCTCGCTGCCGCGAATAGGGTGTGCAAGCGAGCTTAAAATTGCGCATGCCGATCTCGTTGTCCACAGCGACCGACCGCCCAATGAACTACCGGAAGATGAAGCCTCGGCCGCCGCTCTGTCAATAGGCAACCTTGTAGCGGCGATCGTTGCTGACGGTGCGACGATCGAACTTGGCGTGGGCCGCGCACTGGCGGGCATCACCTCGGCCCTGATCGAGCAGCGCCGCAACCTCGCGATGCACACAGGCATCGTCGGCGACGCTGCTATGAGGCTGATCGAGGCCGGCTGTGTCACGCGGCCGCTGCTCGGCAAAGCCTGTGCAATCGGTGCAACTGCGATGGGGACGCAGGCGTTCTACGCCTGGGCCGATGGCAACGAACACATCGCCCTCACCGACTCGCGCCGGGCACACAACAGCGACTATCTTGCGCGCTGGCCCGGCTTCACCGCCATCAATTCTGCAATACAGGTGGATCTGCAAGGCAATGCCAACGCCACAATGCATTCGGGACGCCTGGTGTCCGGACCTGGCGGTGCGGGAGATTTCTCCAATGCAGGCGTGCGCGGGGCGGCCTCCATCGTTGCCATTTTCTCGACCAACCGGTATGGGGCTTCTAACATCGTGGCGACGGCGCAGGCCGTGTCGGTGCCGGGCCACTTCATCACCCATGTGGTGACCGAGCACGGCGTTGCAAACCTGCGCGAGCTTTCGCCCCTTAAGCGTTCGCGTGAACTTATCGCCATTGCGGCGCCCGAACACCGCCAAGAACTCGCCCGTGCGGCGTGCATTACCCTTTAACGAAACGGACGAAGTCATGAGCTCGACGACACTCCACGATGAGGGCGCACTCTGCGGTGTGAAGGTTCTCGACATCTCGCGTGTCCTGGGCGGTCCACTGGCGGCGCAGGTCCTGGGCGACCACGGTGCCGACGTGATCAAGATCGAGCCGCCGCGCGGCGACGAAACGCGAGAGATGGGGCCACCCTTCAGCGGGGACGCCGCATCGATCTACGTGAACGTCAATCGCAACAAGCGCGGAATCTCCCTGGACTTGTCAAGCCAACCCGGGCGCGACGTACTGCTGCGCCTGCTCGAGAAGGCTGATGTGCTGATTGACAACTTCAAGCCCGGCACAATGGAAAAGTGGGGCATGGGCTTTGATGTGCTGTCGAAGCGCTTTCCGCGGCTGATTCACGCCAGCATCACCGGCTTCGGTCCGGACGGCCCGCTGGGCGGCGCGCCGGGCTACGACGTGATGGTGCAAGCTTGGTCCGGGCTCATTTCTGTCAACGGCACGCCGGACAGCGGACCCGTGCGCCTCGGTGTTCCCTTGGTGGACATGGCGGCTGGAGCGAACATCGTGATCGGCATCCTGCTGGCGCTGCATGCGCGTGAACGTCGCGGCCGGGGTCAGCACATCGACGTGAGCCTGTACGACTCGGCGATTGCGTTGACGCATCCGCATTCGGCTAACTGGTTCATGTCGAACAAGACGCCCGGCCTCTCGGGAAACGAAAATCCAAATCTTTCCCCATATAGCCTGTACCACACGCGTACTTCGGCACTGTTCATCGCTGTGGGCAACGACTTGCAGTTCGTGCGCATGTGCGAAGTGATTGCCCGCCCGGCGCTCACCCGTGATCCGCGCTTCGCAACCAATGGCGTGCGGGTTATTAACACGGCCGAGCTACGCGTCTGCATCGAGGAAGCCATCGCCGACCTGGACGGCGCCGAGCTCGCAGCCGCCTTGCTCTCAGCCCAGGTGCCAGCCGGACTCGTACAGACGATTCCGCAGGCGCTGTCGCACCCTCACACGATCCACCGCGAGATGGTGATTGAGCTTGACGGGAATCGCTGGGCGGGCATCCCCGTGAAACTGTCAGACACTCCCGGCAAACTGCGGCGCGGACCGCCAGAGTTCAATGAGCATGTGGATGAGATCCTGCGCGAGCACGGCTTCGACGACGCAGAAATTCTGGAGTTGAGACAGCGCAAGGTGCTGGGGCAACCAAGGATTCGCCAGGGTGACAGTTAATGCCGGGGCGGATAAGTTTTTTGATATGAAAACCCTGCGTTTTCCCAATCATAGGTCCGAGCTGTCTACTGCACCGTGGGAAGTCCAGAGCGCACGTCGGAAAAGTGCGCACGATGCGCCACATTTAGGGTAAATTGCAGTCTGAACCAAGACTCGGCTGTAAGGAGTAACTGCTGGTGTATGCATTCAAATATCAACGCGCCGAATCGGTGACCTCGGCGGCGGCGGCCTTAAGCGCCGACGACGAGGCCAAGGTTTTGTCGGGGGGCATGACTTTGTTACCGTCGATGAAGCACCGCTTGATCGCGCCCACCGCGCTGATCGACGTGGCGCGCTTGCCGGACCTGATCGGTGTGCGTGAACAAGCCGACCATTGGTGGGTGGGTGCGGCCACGCGCCACCAAGATGTGGCCGCTCATGTCGGCTTGCAAAAGGCCATTCCCGGATTGGCGCAACTGGCAGGGTTGATTGGCGATCCACAGGTGCGTGCTCGCGGCACCTTGGGTGGTTCGTTGGCCAACAACGACCCCAGTGCAGATTACCCCGCCGCTGCATTGGCATTGCAAGCGGACATCACCACCGAGCGGCGCAGTATTACGGCGGACGATTTTTTTCTGGGCATGTTTGCCACCGCTTTGCAGCCCGATGAAATCATCACCAGCGTGCGCTTTTGCACGCCACTGCGTTGTGCTTACGCCAAATTCAAACACCCTGCATCGGGTTATGCGATGGCCGGCGTGTTTGTCGCTCAGTACCCCGCTGCGGGCGCAGACCATGGCGGGTGGCGGGTGGCAGTCACCGGCGTGGCCAATGGCGTATTTCGCTGGCACGAGGCCGAGCAAGCCTTGGCAAAGGGCACAACCACGCCCGCCTTGCAGCGCGATGATGTGATCAATGACGTGCATGCGCCAGCGGCTTACCGTACCCACTTGGCCATGCAAATGTTGGCGCAAGCCTGCCAAGCATTTTGACAATCCCAACCCACGTTGCCGAGCAGCGCCATACCCTCGAATGAAACTCACCCTCACCCTCAATGGCACACCCCGCTACGCCGATGTGCCCGAGCGCACTTTGTTGGCCGACTTGTTGCGAGACACTTTTGGCATGACTGGCACCCATGTGGGTTGCGACACCTCGCAATGCGGTTGTTGTACCGTGCATGTGGACGGCCAAGCGGTCAAGTCGTGCACCATGCTGGCGATGCAAGCCGATGGGTGTACGGTCACCACCATCGAAGGCTTGGGTGCCAATGGCTTGCACCCTGTACAGCAAGCGTTTTCGCAGTGCCATGGGTTGCAATGCGGCTTTTGCACACCCGGTATGGTGATGGCATCGGTCGACTTGCTGCGGCGCAACCCCAATCCAACGCAGGCGGAAATTGCCGAGGGCTTGTCGGGCAACTTGTGCCGCTGTACGGGATATGTCAATATCATCCGCGCGGTGCAGCAAGCCAGCCAAGCCATGCAAGGGGACGCGCCATGAACGCCGTCACCCCACACGCTTTGCTGCGCAAGGAAGACCAACGTCTGATCACGGGCACCGGTCAATTTAGTGCCGACGTACAAGCGGTGGGCATGCTCTTTGGCCATGTGATTCGCTCGACCCATGCACATGCACGCATCACCCGCTTGGACATGAGCGCGGTGCATACCGCCACAGGTGTGCGACAGGTGCTGACCGCACAAGACGTGCAAGCTGCGGGCTTTGCCGACTTGCCCAATGGGGTGCAGGTCAAAGACCCGCAAGGACAACCGCAGACTGTGTGCAACATGCCGGTGTTGGCGCATGACAAGGTTTTGTACGTGGGCCAACCCGTGGCCTGGGTGGTGGCCGACACGGCCTTGCAAGCGCAAGACGCAGCCGAGCTGGCAGACATAGACTACGAGATCTTGGACGTTGTCGTCACCTTTGAAGACGCCACCGCGCCTGGCGCGGTGCAGTTGCACGCCCAAGCGCCGGGTAACACATCGGTCAAGTTCGAGGCAGGCGACCGCGCAGCGGTGGATGCAGCCTTTGCCAAAGCCAAATTTGTCAGCGACATCGCCATTGAGAGCCAACGCTTGGTGGGCTCGCCCATGGAGCCGCGTGCAGTATGGGCCTGGCATGACGAGACCAAGGGTGTTACCCACGTGCACACCCCCACCCAAGGGGTGGGCGGCATGGCGGGGTTTTTGGCCAAAATCACGCGTTGGCCCCACGAAAGCATGGAAGTGCACACCCATGATGTGGGAGGCTCGTTTGGCCTGCGCAGCACGGCCTACAGCGAGCACCTTTTGGTAATGCTGTCAACGCGTGATCTCAAAAGGCCAGTGCGTTGGGTGGGCTCGCGCTCGGAAATTTTTGTCAGCGATTGGCATGGCCGTGCACTGCGCTTGCATGGCCACATTGCACTGGACGCACAGGGCCAGATCTTGGCCATGCGGTTTGAAAACCAGGTCGATGTCGGTGCCTACAACGTCTACTTCAGCACCCACATTGGGACACGCAACCTGTCCATCACGATGGGGGGGGCCTACCAAGTGCCGGCCCTGCACATGTCGTCCCATATTTACTTCACCAACACCGTGCCGGTGTCGTCTTACCGGGGTGCAGGGCGGCCTGATATTGCTTATGCCATCGACCGATTGATCGACCACGCCGCGCACCAACACGGGCTGGACGGCCTGACCATTCGGCGGAAAAACTTCATATCGCCCCAAGCTTTTCCCTACACCACCGCCAATCAAACGGTGTACGACAACGGCCAGTTTGAGGCGGTGATGGACCACGCCATCGGTATAAGTGAACCAAAAGGTTTTGCCCAGCGCCGCGCCGATGCTTTACAGCGCGGCTGTTTGCTCGGGCGTGGTTTGGCTTATTACTTGGAGGCGTCTGGCCCCGGCGGCGCTGCCAAAGACCAAGTACGTGGCAGCTTTGACGCGCAAGGTGTTTTGTCGCTGCATGCCCTGACCGGTGCCTCGGGCCAAGGCCACGAAACCAGCTTTGCACAAATTATAGAAAACGAAATCGGCCTGCCTACGAGTGCCGTGCGCTATCTCGCCGGCGAACCCGAGCAAGGCCTGGTGGGTAACGGCACCGGCGGCTCGCGCACCTTATACGGCGCGGGCAGCGCGATCAAAAACCTGTGCCAACAATTGATGACCCAAGCCAAGCCCGCCATCGCGGCATTGTGGACATGCAGCGAAGCAGACATCACCTATGTCAAGGGCGAGTGGCAAGAAGCGGGTGGCGCAAAACGCCGTTTGCGCTTTGCCGACTGGATCAACAGCTTGGACGCGCAAGCGGCCGAAGTACATGCCGTTGGTGAAGCCACCTCTGGGATGACCTTCCCTAATGGCTGCCACATTGCAGAGGTCGAAATCCTTATCGCCACTGGCGAGGCCGAGGTGGCACACTACTGGGCAGTTGATGATGTGGGTCTGGTCATCTCACCTGAGCAGGTGCTGGGCCAAGTACAAGGCGGGGTGGTGCAGGGCATGGGCCAAGCCTTTGGTGAGCACGCCATTTACGACCGCGAGACTGGCCAACTGTTGACGGGCTCCTACATGGACTACCCCATGCCGCGTGCGGGCGGTCTGGTGCGCCACTTTCACCACGAAACTCATGCCGTGCACACAGTGCTCAACTTGTTGGGATCCAAAGGCGTCGGTGAGTCGGGTTGCTCGGGCTCGTTACCGGCCTTGGCCAACGCAGTCACTGACGCATTGCGGCAGGTAGGCGCGCCGCCCATCAACATGCCCTTCACCCCAGCCAAGCTGTGGGCGGCCATCCAGGCCTCGCCACGCAAGCCGTGACGTACTTAGGGTGTTTGTCTGCCCTTTGCCAAATTTGTCGCTTCACAATGAGAACGAATCCTCTCAACGACGAGGTTTCAAAGTTTGGGCGTGGTCCGCGGCAGTTTTTCACGGCACGTCATTGGCCCAACAGGCCTGAGCGAGAGATTCTACGAAGTCCTCAGCGGGGGTGAGTTGGTCCGCCAGCCCGGCGGCGCAGTGCACCGCCTGAAGCTGACCCCACTTCCTGCTTCGTCGCTGCTTAGTGTCTGCGTGGTCAGGCCCGTGAAGCACTTTTACCAGAGCACCTTGGTCGGCAGTGTCGAATAATAAAAACCCGACGCCGTTGGTCATTCGCGACGCACTTGATCCACTTACTTGCGCAATATATTTTTATAATTAATATGATTTTTAACTTAGAAATTATATTTGTCCGTCTTCAAATGGTTTGAGACAGATGGGTTAATTTCTTAAAGATGAGATTGGCTCAATGGTTTTAAAGTTTAAACGGTTTCAAGTTGGTGTTGTAGCCTTCTGCTTTGGATTGTTTGCTCTTTGATTTTTCTCCTCTCTTCAAG
>CAXNEG010000032.1:0-11631 GCA_964201305.1 Polaromonas sp. | reverse complement strand
ATCGTCACGGTGGTGGGTGCGCCCAACCAGCGAACTGATTTTCATGACGACCCCTATGAAGAGTACTTTCACCAGTTCAAGGGCAGCGCCCATTTGCTGGTGATAGACCGGGGTCAGTTTGAGCGCATTGATTTGCACGAGGGCGACATTTTCTTGATGCCACCGCACGTGCGCCATTCACCCCAGCGGCCGGAGGCTGGCAGCCTGTGCTTGGTGCTGGAGCGATCGCGTCCGGCCGGCGTGCTCGATGCTTTTGAGTGGTACTGCGCCCATTGCGGCACGCTGGTTCACCGCTCGGAGTTGCAGATGCAAAGCATCGTGGAAGATTTGCCGCGTGTTTTTGGCGTTTTTTACAATGCAGCACCGGCCCTGCGAACCTGCCCGGCCTGCGGTGAAGTACACCCCGGCCGCGACTGGCAGGCCTGGCACGCCACGCGGGCGCTGGCGTCTGGGGTGCAGCCCGGTTAGGCTGGCTCGGGTTATCCGGTATTGACGGGATTATGTTTATGCCTAAACTATATTTCTGCAAAGCTATCTTCATTAACGCGTATTTTTTACAACGGGGGGATTTATGAAATTCAAGTTGAACAGCCTGGTGGTGGTTTTGGGTCTGGCCGTCTGCAGCATGTCTGCGCAGGCGCAGCAGACGGTGAAGATCGGTTTTCTGGGTACTTTGTCCGGCCCTTCCGGTGCTTTGGGCCAGGACCAGTACGACGCTTTCATGCTCGGCGTGGAACACAACGGCGGGAAATTGGGCGGCGCGACTGTTCAAGTGATCAAAGAAGACGACCAGCTCAAGACCGATCTGGGCGTGCAACTGGCGCAAAAACTCATTGAGCGCGACAAGGTGAGCATCATCACCGGCGTGACTTTTTCCAACGTCATGATGGCCATTCACAAGCCCATCACTGACGCAGGTGTGCTCCTGGTGGGCTCCAACGCCGGCCCCTCGCCCTTGACCGGCAAAGGCTGCAGCCCCTTGTTTTTCTCGACTTCCTGGAACAACGACTCGCTGCACGAGTCCATGGGCCAGCACGCCACCGACTCAGGCTACAAAAAAGTCTATCTGCTCGCGCCAAACTACCAGGCCGGTAAAGATGCGCTGTCCGGTTTCAAGCGCTTTTACAAAGGTCAGGTGCTCGACGAGGTCTACACCCAGCTCAACCAACCTGACTACTCGGCTGAAATCGCGCAGTTGCAAGCTGCCAAGCCGGACGCCATCTACGTGTTTTACCCGGGCGGCATGGGCGTGAACTTTGTCAAGCAATACCAGCAAGCCGGCCTCTTGGGCAAGCTCCCGCTGCTGTCAACTTCTACTGTGGACGGCACGACTTTGCCGGCGCTCAAAGACATCGCCCTGGGCGTGGTGACCGGCTCTCCGTACAGTGCTGACCTGGACAATCCGCAAAACAAAAAGTTTGTGGATGACTTCAAGAAGAAGTACAACCGCGTGCCTTCGCTTTACGCTGCGCAAAGCTATGACGCTGCTTCGCTGATCAACGCCGCGCTGACCAAGACTGGCGGTAAATCAGACAACAAGGAGGCACTGCGTGCCGCCCTGAAGTCGTCCGTCTTCAGCTCGGTGGGCGGCCCCTTCAAACTCAACACCAACCAGTTCCCGATTCGTAATTTCTACCGTGTGGATGTGGCCAAGGATGCCTCGGGCCAGGCTGCGCTCGTCAACAAGGGCGTGGTGCTCAAAGACCATGCAGACGCGTACTACAAAGAGTGCGCTCTGAAGTAAGCTTTGCCTTTGCGACAGACCTGACCGGCTCTGCCGGCCAGGTCTTTTTTTAACTTTCGTCGAGCGATGCCCCCTATGTCCTGTTTTTTAACCAGGCCGGAACTCAAGTGCTTGGCTTTGTTGCGCGCGCCATGACCACGTCACTGTTTTTTATCCAAATCCTCAACGGCTTGCAACTGGGGGTTCTGCTGTTCATGTTGTCGGCTGGCCTGACGCTGGTCTTCGGCATCATGAATTTTGTCAATCTGGCGCATGGCAGCCTGTACATGATGGGCGCCTACTTCGCCGCCACCGCGTATGCCAAAACAGACTCTTTCATCCTGGCTGCATTGCTTGGCATTGCCGGCAGCGCTGCGCTGGGTTTTCTGGTCGAGCGGGTGGTGGCTTCGCGCCTCTACGCCAGAGACCACCTGGACCAGGTGCTGGCCACCTTTGGTCTGATTTTGTTTTTCAATGAGATCGCCCGCTGGGTCTGGGGTGCTTCACCGGTTTACATGAACGTGCCGCCCGCTTTGTCCGGCACCATCAACCTATTGGGTATTTCTTACTCGGCTTATCGCTTTGCCATCATCGTGGTCGGTCTGCTGGTGGCGCTGGGCTGCTATGTGCTGATCAACAAAACCCGCGTCGGCATGCTGATACGCGCCGGCTCTAGTAACCCGACCATCGTGGCCGCGCTGGGCGTCAATATCAAACTTCTCAATGCCACCATTTTTGCGCTGGGTGCGGCACTGGCTGGTGTGGCGGGCTTGATGAGCGGGCCTATCTTGTCGGTGCAGACCGGTATGGGTGAGCCCATCCTGATCACCGCCATGATCGTCATCGTGATCGGCGGCATTGGTTCGGTGCGTGGCGCTTTTTATTCGGCGCTGATCGTTGGTCTGATCGACACCGCCGGCAGAGCTTTTTTGCCCATGATGCTGCGTGAGTTCCTCGACCGCAGCACAGCGCAGGCAGCCGGCCCGGCGCTGGCCTCGATGTTGACCTGTATCTTCATGGCCGCCGTGCTGGCACTCAAACCTGCCGGTCTTTTTCCGGTGAAAAACCAATGATGCGCAGCACCTTGACTGCTTGGTTTGTGGCACTCATGGTGCTCACCTTATTGGCCGTGCCGGTCTATGCCAGCCTGGCCAATGAACCATTTGCCTTGACATTTGTGAGTCGGGTGCTGGTGTTTGCTTTGGCTGCGATCAGCCTGAATTTAATTCTGGGCTATGGCGGCATGGTCAGCTTTGGCCACGCTTTGTACATGGGGCTGGGGGCTTATGTGGTGGGGATTTTGGCACTGCATGGCGTGAGCAACGGCTGGGTTCAGTTGGCTGTCACGCTGGTCACCTGCTCGCTGGTCGGGCTGTTGACGGGTGCCATCTCTTTGCGTACGTCAGGCATTGCCTTCATCATGATCACCCTGGCTTTTGCTCAGATGTTTTACTACCTGTTTGTCAGCCTTAAACAATACGGTGGCGACGACGGCTTGTCCATACCGGCGCGCAGTGAGTTTGGCCTGTTCAGTCTGGGATCTCCGCTGGCGCTGTACTTCACGGCCCTGGCGCTGGTGTTGCTGTCCTTGGCGCTGACCCGGCGCCTGGTGGTCGCGCGCTTTGGTATGGTTTTACAGGGCTGCCGCATCAATGAGCGGCGCATGAACGCCATGGGTTTCACGACCTTTCGCTACAAGCTCACGGCCTATGTATTGTCGAGCATGCTGTGCGGACTCTCCGGCCTCTTGTATGCGAATTTGACCGGCTTTGCATCGCCGGCCTATCTGGCTTGGACCTTGTCGGGCGAGTTGATCGTGATGGTAGTTTTGGGCGGTATGGCCACGGTATTCGGCCCGCTGGTGGGCGCCATCACCTTGTTGGTGAGTGAGGAAATTTTGAAGGCGCTGACCGACCACTGGATGGCTGTTTTGGGTCCCTTGATTGTGCTGGTGGTGCTGACGGCGCGCCGCGGCCTGTACGGCTACTTATTGGACATCGACGCCTGGCGCGCACGCCGCCAAACGGTGGTGACGAAATCTACCGGAGAGCAGCCATGAGCGATATGCTGCAGATCCGGCAATTAACTAAGCGCTATGGCGGCCTGCTGGCCACGGACCAACTCTCGCTGTCACTGCCTGCCGGCGAGCTGCATGCCATCATCGGCCCCAACGGTGCGGGCAAGACCACTTTGATAGCTCAGTTGAGCGGCGAAGTCGCACCCGACAGTGGTGCTATCGAATTTGACGGGCAGGACATCACTGCCTTGCTGCCCGCACAGCGGGCCTTGCGCGGGCTGGCCCGTTCTTACCAGATCACTTCTGTGTTTCCCGAGTTCAGTGTGCTTGAAAACGTCACGCTGGCCATGCAGGCGCACCGCGGTCACAGCTTTGGTTTCTGGACGCCCATGCTCGCGCAGCCCGAGCTGGTGGATCCGGCCGTGCGCGCTATTGCGCAGGCGGGTTTGTCGCAGCGCTGCACATCCAAGGTCTCAGAGTTGGCGCATGGCGAGCGGCGCCAACTGGAGTTGGCCATGGTGCTGGTGGCCGAACCCAAGTTGCTGCTGCTTGACGAGCCCATGGCCGGCATGAGCCATCAGGAGTCCGGCAACGTGGTGCGCACCCTGCAAGGGCTCAAGGGCCGTTACACCATGCTGCTGGTTGAGCACGACATGGACGCGGTGTTTGCGCTGGCCGACCGTATTTCGGTGATGGTTTACGGGCGCATCATCGCCAGCGGAACACCCGATGACATCCGCAACAACGAAGAAGTAAAAATCGCTTACCTCGGCGAAGAGGCCTTGCCGCTATGAGCGCCCCCCAAGATTTGCTGCGTATCAGCGGCATTGAAGTTTTCTACGGCGATGCCCAGGCCTTGTTCAGCGTGGACTTTTCTATCGCCGAAGGTGAGTTTGTCACCTTGCTCGGTCGTAACGGCATGGGCAAGACCACGACGGTGCGTACGGCAACCGGCATCCTGCACGCGCGCAGCGGCAGCGTCCAATTTGCCGGTCAGGATGTCTCCCTCTGGCCTTCTTACAAAATTGCCCGTCTGGGTCTGGGGCTGGTACCCGAGCAGCGCCAGGTTTTTCCCAACCTCACGGTGTATGAAAACCTGGTGGCCACCGCGCACAACCGCCTGCAGCGCAGCGACCCCTGGACACTCGAGCGCGTCTACCGGCTTTTCCCAAGGCTCAAAGAGCGTGCAGGCAACCTGGGCGCCAATCTGTCCGGCGGTGAGCAGCAAATGCTGGCCATCGGGCGGGCGCTCATGACCAACCCGCGCCTGCTGGTGCTGGACGAGGCAACCGAAGGCCTGGCGCCCTTGGTGCGCAGCGAAATCTGGTCTTGCCTCGAGTCACTCAAAAATACCGGTCTGTCGGTGCTGGTCATTGACAAAAACATAGGCCCTTTGCTGCGCATTGCCGACAGCCACTTTGTGCTGGAGAAGGGCCGCACAGTCTGGAGCGGCAGCTCGCAAAGCCTGCTGGACCAGAAAGACATCCTGAAAGAAACACTGGGTGTCTGAAGCTAGAGCAGGTCTTGAAGACTGGCGCAGCCTCAGCCCTGAAGAACTGTCCCGCCAGTACAGCCCCCGCGGCACGGTCAATAACCTTGACGCATTACTGCAAGACTACCGCACGCAGTCGCAGCCCATGTATGACTTGCCGCATCTGCGCGATCTGCGCTACGGGACGCAAGCTGACGAGTTGCTCGATTTGTTTCCGGTACCGGGCCGCACCGATGCGCCATTGTTTGTTTTCATTCACGGTGGTTACTGGCGCGCGCTCGGCAAGCAAGACTCGGTTTTCATGGCCCGTAATTTCACTGCGCATGGTGTGGCGGTGGCCGCTGTCAATTACCAGTTAGCACCCGCCGCCCGGCTCAGTGAGATCGTGGCGCAGTGCCGTCGCAGCCTGGCTTGGCTTTACACACATGGCCCAGCGCACGGCATCGATGTCCGGCGCATCGTGTTGGGCGGCAGCTCGGCCGGCGCGCATCTGGCGGCCATGCTGTTGGCGCCAGGCTGGCAGGCGGCCTTTGGCGTACCCAAGAATGTGGTGAAAGCCGGCGTTCTGGTCAGTGGCTTGTATGACCTGGCTCCTGTGCAGCAAACCACGCCCAACGACTGGCTGGCGCTGGACAGCGCAGAGGCCGCAGCGCTCAGCCCGCAGAGTTGCTTGCCTGAAGCCGGTACCCGCTTGTGCATTGCCACCGCAGAAAAAGACACCGATGAATTCAAACGCCAGTCGCTGGACTACGCTGCGGCCTGCACCCGGCATAGATGCGCGGTGCAGTACGTGCAAATAGCGGAGCGCAATCACTTTGACGTGATCATGGACTGGATGAACCCGCAAGCCCTGCTGACGCAAAGCACCTGGGATTTGCTGGCCCTGGCTTAGACCGCTTTGCGTTTGCGTGGTGCGGCCGGCTGGCTTTGGCCAGAGAGCTCGGTGACCACTGTTTTGAAATGCGCTAAAAACGCTTCACAAGGGCCCGTCAGCTCGCGTTGGCTGTCGGTCAGCGCCACGATGTCGCGCTGTATCACTGGCGCTGTTAAAGGCACGGCCACCACGCTGGGCGAGCGCGTGCGCGACAAAGCAAAAGACGGCAAGATGGCCACGGTCAGGCCGGCTTCGACCAGCCCGACCGCTGTGCTGACATGCGCCACCTCAAATGCCGGCACCACCTGCTCGCCGATTTCAGCAAAGCCGCGCTCTGCCAGTGAACGCAGGCCGCTGCCCGGACGCAGCAGCGCCAATGGTTCGCCGACCAACTCGCTCCAGCGCACTTCTTTGCGTCTGGCCAAGGAGTGATCGGCCAGGCAGGCCAGCATCAGCCTGTCCTGGTAAAGCGTGGTGGTCAGCAGCCCGGCCACTTCTTGGTCTGCTGTGCAAACACCAAAATCAGCCCGACCCTCGCGAACTGCCTGCGCAATGCCATCCACTGGAAGGTCCAATAACTCCACCTCGATGCCTGGAAAGCGCAGCCGGAAACTGGCCAGCAATTGAGGCAGCAAAGTGGCGGCCAACAGCGGCGAGGTGGCGACCGCAAAACGGCCGCGACGCCGCGCAGACAGTTGACGCAAGCCGTCAAAAGCCTGGTCCAGATCTTTAAAAACCATTTGCACCGAGGGTAAGAGCGTCTGGCCCTCTTCAGTCAGCACCACACGGCGGGTGGTCCTTTCAAACAAGCGAACGGCCAGCTCGGCCTCCAAACTGCTCACCAGCATCGACAGAGCAGAGGCCGTCAGATGCAGCCGCCCGGCCGCCCGGGTGATGCTTTGCTCTTGCGCCACCGCCACAAAAGCGCGCAACTGGCGCAGCGTCACGGACTCGGGACGGGCAGGGGTTTTAGGCGAGCTCATGCGGCTATTGTGCCGATGTAGGCAGCGGCTTGAGCGCTTTGAGCACTTCTCCACCAGCCATCACATCGCCGAACTGCTGGATGAAGGTCTCCAGTGTGGCCAGATGCTCGTCGTCTGACAGCGCGGCGCAGCAGTCTGAGACCATCACCACCTTGAAGTCCAGCATCATGGCGTCGCGGGCGGTGGACTCGCAGCAGATGTTGGTCTTGGTGCCGGCGATCAGCAAGGTGTCGATGCCCAAGTCGCGCAGCATGGGCTCGAGCGTAGACGCACCGGCAATCAGCGCGCTGTAGCGGTTTTTAAACACGGTGACATCTTGCGGTGCGGTCTGCAGTTCACGCCAGACACTCTGGCGCCCAGGCGACAGGCTTTGCAGCGTGCGCGCACGCACTTCATCGGCCACCACATGCTTGAAGAACATTTCCCAGTCGCTCTTGTCCGCCAGCTGCGTATTCGCATGCAGCACCCAGAACACCGGCACCCCCAGTGCCCGCAAGCCTTGCGTCAAAGCATTGATGGGCGCCACGATGCTGCGCGAGGCCGGCACCTCGGCGGGCGATCCCGGCTCGCAAAACGTGCTTTGCATGTCGATCACCAGCAAGGCCGTGCGCTGGGGGTCCAGCTGTTCAAACCAGTGGAACTTACCGCGCCGGGCAAGCACCCGATCAACGATATGACTGCGGATACTGACGTGATGCATGTTGAAGAGCTCCGGGCAGTGGCTCACGCGCTTTTTACAAGATGCGTGAGCGGATGACCGATGTGAATATTTCGGTGACGATGACCACCGTGAAAATGATCGCCAGGATCAACCCCACCTGGTCCCAATACAGATTGTTCATGGCGCTGTCTAAAGCCACGCCAATGCCGCCGGCGCCGACCAGGCCCAGTACAGCAGATTCACGGATGTTGATGTCCCAGCGTAGCAAGGCCACGGACCAGAAGGCCGGGCTGACCTGGGGCCAGTAGCCTTTGACCAGCAACATGCTTGGCGGTGATCCGCAGGCCGTCAGGGCCTCAATCGGGCCGCGATCGGCTTCCTCAATGGCTTCGCCAAAAATCTTACCCACAAAGCCGATGGAGCGAAACGCGATGGACAGTACGCCGGCCAGCGCACCCGGGCCAAAAATGGCGACAAACAGCAAGGCCCAGATTAGCGAGTTCACCGAGCGCGTTGACACAAAGATGAACTGAGCGATCCAGTTCAGTGTTTTGTTGCGGGTGAAGTTGCGCGCCGACAAAAACGCCAGAGGCACCGCAATCAAGATGGAAATCAAGGTGCCCAATGTGGCAATGTGAAAAGTTTCTATCAGTGCCGGGTGGATACTTTTGGGATAAAACTTCCAGTCAAATGGCCACATGCGCTTGAAGAGGTCGGCCGTTTGCTCGGGCGCGTCATACAAAAACTCTGGGATGATTTCAATTTTTTTGATGGCCCAAAAAAACGCCACGATGGTGACGATGTAAAAGACCGATCTGCCAAAACGCTCGGCAGGGCTGAAGCGCTCCCAGCTGGGGTTGTTGGCGGTGTGCACAGAAGGGCTCACCGGAATATTTTCTTCAAGCCGTTGGCCAGAAGCTCGGCCAGCATGATCAACGCAATGATGACGATCAGGATGGTCAGCACGACGTCATAGTCAAAGCGCTGGTAAGCCGTGAAAAGCGCGGCGCCTATGCCGCCGCCGCCCACAATGCCGACCATGGTGGAGTTGCGCAGATTGGAGTCAAACTGGTAGGCACTCAAGCCGATGAATCGCGCGAATACCTGCGGCATCACCGCCATGATCAACACGCTGAAAAACCCGGCGCCGGTGGAACGCACGGCTTCGACCTGTTTTTCATTGAGCTCTTCGAGTACCTCAGCAAACAGTTTCCCAATAAAGCCCATGCTGGAAACAATCAGCGCCAGCACACCTGCCAGCGCACCAAAGCCCACGGCCTTGACGAAGAGGATGGAGACAATCACCGGATGAAACGAGCGGCAGACGGCGATGAAAACCCGGGCGCTGGCTGCCAGCCATCCGGGCGATAAATTGCGGGCTGCCATGAGTGACAGTGGCAGCGACAACAGCACGCCGACAACCGTGGCGATGACGGCAATTTGCACGGTCTCCAGCATGCCTGTGGTGATCAAGTCCAGTTTGTCTGGCGCCATGTTGGGCGGGAACATGCGGCGCAAAAGCTTGGTCGCCTGAGGAATGCCGCTGACGAAGCGTTCCCACGACACATTGATTTGCCCGGCGGCATACAGCACATACAGGCCCAGGCCTGTCCAGGCCAGACGAGCCGGCCAGTGCACGGCAAAGGCCGGCGGGCGTGGAGCGGGGTTGAGCGCCGTATTGCTCACGCCTGCCAGTCCTCGCCGCCGTAAATCTCGTTGAGATGCCGGTCTTCTAATGAGTCGGGCGGACCGTCAAAAACAATCGCCCCGCGGGACATGCCGATGATGCGCGAGGCAAAACGGCGGGCCAAGTCCACGTTGTGAATGTTGACGATAACGGGCACCTTGCGCTGCCTAGAGACCTGGTCCAGCAGTTCCATGATCTCGACTGAAGTTTTGGGGTCCAGCGAGGAGGTGGGTTCGTCCGCCAGAATCAGGCTGGGCTCTTGCATCAAAGCCCTGGCAATGCCAACCCGCTGACGCTGGCCTCCAGACAGGGCGTCCGCCCGGCGCGAGGCGAAGTCTTGCGACAGACCCACCGAGTCAATTAGATCGAAAGCCCTCGCAATGTCTTCTGCCGGAAACTTTCTCAGCAAAGGGCGCCATACCGGCAGGGTGCCGAGCTTGCCGCAAAGCACGTTTTCAATCACTGTGAGGCGTTCGACCAGGTTGTATTCCTGAAAGACCATACCGATGTGGCAACGTGCTTCGCGCAAAGCCTGGCCTTGCAGCTGCGCAAGGTTGATCCCCTTGAAAATGATCTCCCCGGCGGTCGGGTCAATCAGCCGGTTGATGCAACGAATCAGTGTGGACTTGCCGGTGCCCGACGGACCGATGATTGCCGTCACGCCGGAGGCATTAATGTCCAAATTGATGTCCAGCAGAACCGGCTCACCAGCGCGGTATTCCTTGCGCAGATGCTTGATGGAAATCAGAGCCGGTGCCAAGGGGGTCACGCTCAGGGCTTCTTTTGTGCCGCAAGCTTGGCTGCGGCTTCAGCTTCGCGTTTGGCCTCTGCCTCGTAAGCCGCCTTGTTGTAAGGCGTGCCGGATTTCTCTGCCACATCGCGCACCACTGCCCAATCCTTGACATATGTGATTGGCAGGAAAAGGTCGTCGCCGTTGAATTCTTTTTGCATTGCGGCTGGAAAGCGGAAGCTGTAAAAGCATTGCTGCAGTTTGGCTGCCAGCTCGGGTTTGAGGTCGTGCGCGTAGGCAAAAGAAGATGTCGGGAAGGTCGCGCTGCGGTAGATGATCCGGAACTCATCTTTCTTGACAGTGCCGCGCGTGATCATTCGTTCATAAACATCGGAAGCGACAGCCGCCATTTCATAATCACCCGAGGAAACACCCAGGATGGATTTGTCATGACCCCCGGACATCATGGGTTTGTAGTCGGTGTCAGGCGTCAGGCCGAGGTCTGGAAAAGCACACGCGGCGCCAGATTGCCTGAGTTTGAAGACGGTGATGTATGGGCAACTTTCTTGCCTTTGAGGTCGCTGAGTTTTTGGAACGGGCTGCCGGATTTAACGATGGCCAGCAGGTTGTAGCCACGCACATCGCTGCCCACGCCCTTGGCCGCAAAAGGCACGGCGCCGGCCATGTTGACAGCAAAGCCGGTCGGACCTGTAGAAAAACCTGCAAAGTGAAGACGGCCGGATCGCATGGCTTCAATTTCGGCCGCATTGGACTGCACCGGGTAATACACGGTTCTTTTGCCAACGCACTTTTCAAGGTGCTCGGTGAAGGGCTTGAAAATATTGGCGTAAACCGCCGGGTCTTCTACGGGCGTGTAGGCCCACACCAGAGTGGATGGATCCCGGTACTTGCTTTTGTCGGCAGGCAGATCGGCCACCAGGTCTTTGTTGGCATCGCAATAGGCGTTGTCGAGTTGCCCGCGGTTGGTGCAGGCATCTTGTGCAAAGGCGCTACCGGCGGCGGCCAGCAGTGCGACAGGCCAAAGCAGCTTGCGAATTTGAAGAATTGGGCTGGGTGTCATGGTTCTGTCTCCTGTAATGAGGGGGCGGTAACAAGATGTAATTGCTCAGGTTATCACCCGAAGTCAGGTCGGCCAAAGAGTGGTTTCCCTAGCTTAATTTTCTACTTTTCAAATCCGCCGGGCCAATGCAATGGCGCCAGACCATCCTATGATGGTGTGCTGACCGTCCCACACAATCGAATGTACTAACGCAGGAGACACGCCATGAATTTCCATCGATCCAAACGCCAAATGTCCAAAGCCTTTATAGCCGCACTGAGCCTGAGCGCTCTGGGCGCGTTGCCAGCGGCCGCCCAAAGCTGGCCGGACAAGCCGGTGCGCGTGCTAGTGCCGGCGCCGGCCGGCAGCTCGCTGGATGTGATTGTGCGCAGCATGGGTGAGAC
>CAXNEG010000031.1:0-11851 GCA_964201305.1 Polaromonas sp. | reverse complement strand
CGCGGACGCACCTGGCGCAGGGCGATGCGCGCGGTGATCCGTTCGATATCGCTGCAGCCCTTGAGGCGCGCGCGCAGCGTTTGCTGCAAGCCGTCGCGCAGGGTCTTGACAGCGCCCAGCCTTGCGGCTGCCTGGCTGCGATCACGGCGCGGCGACAGCAGCCAGTTTTTGAGCAAGCGGCTGCCCATGCCTGTGGTGCAGGTGTCCAGCAGTGAAAAGAGAGTCGGCGAATCTTCTCCGCGCAGGGTCTGCGTCAGTTCGAGGTTGCGGCGCGTGGTTTGCGGCAGCTCGATCAACTCGCCGGCGCGCACCACCTGCAGGCTGTGCACATGGCTGAGGGCGCGGCCTTGCGTGTGTTCGGCATAACCCATCAGCGCCGAGGCGGCGGCCTGCGCCTCGCCCAGGGCTTCGGCGTTGAAGGACGACAGCGAGGCCACTTGCAACTGGGCCAGCAAGCGGCGCACGCCCAGCGCTGCGTCAAACTGCCAGGCGGGGCGCGCGGTCAGCGTGGCACTGCCGGCCGCGCCGCTCTGGCGCAAGGCTTTGAGGCGCGCTTCAAAAGCCGGCGTCACGTCCACGTTGTAAAGCAGCTCGCTGGGTGCGATGCGCGCCACCCAGGCTTCGACTTCCTCGCTGGCGCACTGCGCCAGATGTATCTCGCCCTGCGTCACGCTCATCCAGGCCAGTCCGCAGGTATTGCGGCTGCCCTGGTGCAGGGCCAGCAAGATGGATTCGATTTTGTCGGACAGCAGCTCGGTGTCTGTCAGCGTGCCGGGCGTGACCACGCGCACCACCTTGCGTTCGACCGGCCCCTTGCCCGTGGGCTCGCCCATTTGCTCGCAAATCGCCACCGACTCACCGAGCTTGATCAGCTTGGCCAGGTAGCCTTCGACCGAATGAAAAGGCACGCCACACATGGGGATGGGCACCCCGGCCGACTGACCTCGGTGAGTCAGCGTGATGTCGAGCAGGCCGACGGCTTTTTCAGCGTCGCTGAAAAACAGCTCGTAAAAGTCGCCCATCCGGTAAAACAGCAAGGTGTCCGGATGGTCCGCCTTGAGTGCCAGGTACTGCTGCATCATGGGCGTGTGGCCTGCATGTACTGCGGCGGTGCTCACGGTGGAAGAGATCTCTTTGGACATCAGTGGTTCAGGTGCTCGTCATAGAGTCATGCGCGCAGCAAATTGTGCACAGTGCATGGCTCGGCCTGGGCGCTTAAACGGCTATATCGTCTGGCAAAAATGCTTGTGTGGGTGGGCAGGAGGGACATGGCCACATTGTCGGGCATCCCTGGCCCCCTGGGCTAGCCTTTCCCGACCCTCTTAGGTGCAAGCTGTTGTGCTGGCTGGTGGCAGCCAGCGCAACAGCACTTGCTCCAGCGCGCTGGTTGACATCGGTTTGCTCAGGTAATCGTCCATGCCGGCGGCTTCGCATTTTTCACGGTCGCCGGCCAGGGCGTGCGCCGTCAGCGCGGCAATGGGCAGCCGCCGGACGGAATCTTGCGCCCGCTCCCACTGGCGAATCTGTCGCGTCGCCTCGTAGCCATCGACATCGGGCATCTGGCAGTCCATCAGCACCAGGTCGTAGGTCTGCTGGGTGACGGCCTGAACCCCCTTGGCGCCACCGTTGGCCAGGTCCACCTGGCAACCTAGCCTCTCGAGCGCAGCCTGGGCAACGATCTGGTTGACCTCGTTGTCTTCCACCAGCAGCACGCGGCAGGCGGTAAACGTCAGATTGGGCAGGACGGTGGAAGGCGCTGGCAGCGCCGCCAGCGCAGCCGGTTCGGCGCAGGTTTCTGCACGGATTGTCAGAACAAAATTACTGCCAAGACCTGGCTGGCTTTGCACGCTCATGCTTCCGTCCATGAGGCGCGCCAGCCCCATGGCAATTGACAGGCCCAAGCCGGTGCCACCATGGCGTCGGGCGGCGCTGCTGTCGCCCTGGTTAAATTCTTCAAAAATCTGTGAGTGCTGCTCTGCAGAGATACCGATGCCGGTGTCTGCCACTTCAAATACCAGGCTGACGCCAGCGTTCGCCAGCGGGTTGCTGCTGGCGCGCAGCACTACGCTGCCTGAGGACGTGAATTTCAGTGCATTTCCCAGCAGGTTTGCCAGAATTTGCCGCAGTCGGCCGGCGTCCGCGCAGACCCAGGCCGGTGTGTCTTTGTCAATTTGCAGGGTCAGGGCAAGCCCTTGCTGGCGAGCCTGGTGCCCGAACAGCTGAATCAATTCCTGTAAATAATCGTTCAGGTTGAAGTTGGTCGGGCTCAGCACCAGCTTGCCGGCTTCGATCTTGGAGAAATCCAGAATCTCATTGATGATTTTCAGCAGCGCGCGGCCTGACTGCAGTAAGGTGCGAACGTGTTGTTCTTCGCGCTCCGGTAAGGGGCTTTGGAGCAGAATTTCGCTCAGGCCCAGAATGCCGTTCATGGGCGTGCGGATTTCATGGCTCATGTTGGCCAGAAACATGGATTTGATGCGCAGGGCTTGCTCTGCGGACTCGCGCGCACTGGTAGCCTGTTGTACGGCCAGCTCCAGCGCTTGGTTGCGATCGGCCAGCATCCGGTCGCGCTCTTGCAGGTGCGCCAGCATGTCGTTAAAGCCGCGGGTGAGCTGCCCGATTTCGTCTTGCGAATTGTTTTGAACCTGCACTTCAAAATTGCTGTCGCTGCTCACCTGGCGCATAGAGCTGGCCAGCGCGACGATGGGCTCGACGATACGGCGCTGCAAGCGTGCCGCCCCGCGCATCGCCAGCCAGCCCGACATCAGCGAAGCCCCCAGGATGAGGAGCAAGCTGACCAGCCATTGTTCAAACAAACGGTTGGGACTGGCACGCACATGGATGTAGCCAACCACCTCGCCATGCAAGTGAATGGGCGCCATGTGCTCGATGGTGCTCAGGCGCTGCCAGTGCGGGAAGAAAGCTGCTGCACGGTCATCGCTTTGTGTGTTGGTGCCGGCAAAAAACTGGCGCTCACGGTCAAAGACGCTGACTGCCACGATGTCCTTGTCGGCCTTGACGGACTGCAGCAGTAAATTGGCTTGCCTGCGATCTTCGAACTCGAGGGCTGCCGTCAGATTACTGCCCGTCATCTGGGTCACCACGGCCAGGCGCTCGAGCATATTTGCGTGAAATGCCCAGCCCTGGTAGATCAGTAAGATCACGGCGGCCACACCCAGCGCCACTTTGATGGTGCGCGACACCAGCTGGTCCAGCTTGGTTTTGATGAGCTTGGTCGGCGTCATGTTGGAGGCCTATTCAGTTGACCACGCGGGCCAGTTGCAGCAGCGGTGCGCCTATCTGCAAACCCGATTCGCGGGCATTGCGCAAATGAATGTCGAAGGCTACGCGGTTGTCCTGAGTGATCAGGCTGATGATGCCGCCGCGTTTGCTGAAGTCCGGCATCTCGCTGATCGTCAGCAGCGCCGGGCTGCCCGTGCTGTAAAGCCCATCAAGGTTGATGTCGCGCGCGCCGTCGGTCACAAACAGCACCTGGCAGCCGCGGCTGTCTGGCCCTGCGCCACTGGTCGAGAGTTTGCGCACGCGAATTTCGCGCTCGCGCACGCTCTGACCTTGCAGGCTGTGCAAGCCGGCGGTGGTGCTGGACTCGCCCCAGGTGCAGATGTTCAGCGGTTCGGCGCGTATTTCGCCCGGCCATTCAATAAACTTGACCAGCCGGATCACGAGCACGGCCTTGATGCGTGCTTCTCGCGCTAGGTCGGCCTGTGCTTGCGCAGCGAAGCCCAGCGCCAGACAGATTGCCAGCGCTGCGCGGGCGCAACGATGACGCTCACGACAGCGTGAAAGAATTGGCTTTAGCGCTGACGCAAAGATTTTCAAAATTGCAAACGCAGACCAAGGTTCAGAGACGCACCGATGAGGGACGACGCGGTGGCACCCGTCTCGGAGATAAATTCAAGGTGCTTACCGCCGAGCAAGTTACGGCCTACCAGCTCCCACTGGGTTGTTGGTGAGGCGCGCCAGGCCCAGCGCAAGTCCATTTGCCGGTAGCCTGGCACGCCTTGCCCGAACGCGATGTTGTTCAGCCGGCCGACTTGACGCAAGCTGATGTCCAGTTCCGTGCTGTCGCTGGGGTTGTAAGCCCATCGCAGGGAGCCGGACCAGTTGGGGCTGCGGTCCGGGGCGTAAATGTCAAAGGTGGTGGAGACAATCTTCATGGCAAAGCGTGTCAGATTTGCTTGCAGGCGATGCTGGCGCGAAGCCTGCCAGTCGGCGGCGATCTCCAGGCCTTGGATGTTCCCTGTGACGTAGTTGTACTTGGGTACGTTCGAGTTTGGGTCTGGATAAAAGCAACTCGCTGCGACCGTCCCCTGGTTGGTCCGGCAAAGCCCCAGCATCACTGCGGCGTAGCTGCTCTGGCTGTAGTCGTTGACGTAGGCGCTCAGGTCGGTTGTCAGCCCGGGTGCCCAGCGCTGCTTCCAACCCAGCTCGTAGGCAGCGCGCATTTTGAGATCTCGGTCGCCGCTAAATTGAAGAAATGCCGGAAAGGCCAAGGTGCTGCCGTTAAGGAGGTAGCTGGCGGGCAGCAGGGCGCGCCCCAGGCCGCCGTTGTCGGTGCGGCTGGGTGTGCGGTTGGCACTCCCCGCCATGGCCCAAATGCTATGGTCTTCGGTGGGTGTCCACAGCAGCCGCGCGTTGGGTGCGACGGTGCTTGGCTCGTCGCCGGCCTGCTCGAGCCGGGCCCCCAGGGTCAGGACCAGCTTTTTGGCGAGCAGGGTGATGTCGTCCTGGGCCACAAGGCTACGGGTTTCGGTGGTCAACTTGGTTTGGTAAATATCAACCATCTTCAAGGTGTCCGCAGCAATGCCGGTGGTGGAGGGCAGTGCCGTGTCCTGTGTCCTGCGGTAAGACGCACCCAGCACCAAATCATGACCGGCGATGGCGCGGTGGCGGTACTGCAGGTCGGCGTCAAATGTGTTGACGCGGTGCCACATGTGTGCGGGCCAGTCACGCACCGTCTGGTCCAGATAGCTTTGCAGGGTCAGGGAGTTGCTGCCCTGCAACTCGCGCTGCCAGCGCAGCAACAGGTGGCCGCCGGAAACTGCCTGCGTGATGGCAGTGGTGTTAAAAAACGTGGCGCTGCCGGGTTGGCTGAGCACCGCAGAATCGCCGTGCTGCCCTTGGTAGATCTCGCCCTGAACTGTCACGGCGTCGGTCGTGCTGGGGTTGAGGTCCGCGCGCCCGCCCAGGCGTTGCTGACGCCAGGGGTCAAATCCGGGCTGGCCGGTGGCTTGCAAGGTCAGAGCTTCGCGGTCAAAACCTTTGGCGTACAGCCGCCAGTGGCCCAAGTCCTCGAGCTTGCCACCGTGGCGCATAGACAGTGTGCCGCGCTCAGCCGTGCCGGATCTGACTTCAAGCAGGCCGCCCTGGGAAGCCGCCGCCGACTTGGTGATGATGTTGACGACCCCGTGTAACGCATTGGCGCCCCAAGTGGCACCGCCAGGCCCCCGGATCACTTCGATGCGTTCGATGTCCGCCAGGACCGTGTCCTGTACATCCCAGAAGACGCCGGAAAACACGGGCGAAAAAACAGTCCGGCCATCGACCAGCACCAGCAACTTGTTGGCAAAGCGGCCGTTGAGCCCGCGTGCCGTGACAGCCCAGGCGCTGGCGCTGATCTGTGCCACTTCGATGCCCGGCGCCATGCGTAATGCGTCGGGTAGTGTTTGCACGCCCATGCGCCGGATGTCGTCGCCAGTGATGATAAAAACCGCAGCGGCCGCTTTTGACACGGTTTGGGGCTTTTTAGACACTGAGGTGATTTCCAGCTCGAGCACATCTTTCAGATCCAAGTCCAGAAACCTGTCCTGCGCGTTGGCGAAAGTACTGGCCATCAGGCAGGAGAGACCGGCCAAAACAAAGTAATTGTGCTTACACATGTAGCAAATTGTTTTTAAAAAAAGATACTACAAATTATAGTGATTTTAATTTTTAAAAAGTTTATAGATAAGAATTCACCAAATTCGAAAGTCGAAAGGACAGGCTGCCGGGCGCCGTGCAGGGTCAGGGATGGCACCTTGGCGCCAGGCTTGGCTGCGCTGGGCTTGCGATGCCAGGCAGCCACGAGAGACGGCAAATAAGCGCTGCTTAAAGCGGCAGCATAGAGCGGCAGCTTAGAGCGGCGTGTCGCCTTCGGGTGTAACCGCTGGCGACCCAGCGGCGCCAGCGCGTAATTTCTTGCCGCTCAACCTGCGTTTTTCCAGACGCGGCGCATCTGCTGCCTGCGCGCTGCCGGCTTGGGTCGCCGCGTCATCTTGCAAAGCCTGTCGCACATTGGCTTTGTCACCCGCACCGGCAAATTTGCTGTACTTGCCCAGGGTGGACACCAGCTGCGCGTAAATGCGGGGGTTGGCGGCCACACATTCGGCCTGGTCTAAAAAGTTGGCCTCGCCCGTGTAGTTACCCACCAGCCCACCGGCTTCCGTGACCAGCAGCGAGCCGGCCGCCACGTCCCAGGGCTTGAGACCGGTTTCAAAAAAGCCGTCGTTAAAGCCCGCTGCGGTGTAAGCCAGGTCGAGCGCCGCTGCACCCGGGCGGCGCACGCCGGCGCACTGGCTCATGACTTCGCCGAGCATGTTGAGGTAGGGCTTGAGTTTGTCACCCGGGCGAAACGGAAAGCCGGTGCTGATCAAGCAGTCTTTGAGCAGCTCGCGTTTGGCCACGCGGATGCGGCGGTCGTTCATGTAGGCGCCGCGGCCTTTGGTGGCGCAAAACAGGTCGTTGCGGGTGGGGTCGTAAACGACCGCCTGCTCAACCTTGCCGCGCACGGACAGGGCAATGCTGACGCAGTAAACCGGAAAGCCGTGAATGAAGTTGGTGGTGCCGTCCAGCGGGTCAATGATCCAGACAAACTCTGAATCTTTGGCACCGTGCTCGCTGCCCGATTCCTCCGCCAGTATGCCGTGGCCGGGGTAGGCCGTCAGCAGCGTCTCGATGATGGCGGCTTCGGCAGCCTGGTCGATTTCAGTGACGAAATCGTTGGTCTGCTTGGCCGAAACACGGACCGACTCGACGTCGAGCGCAGCGCGGTTGATGATGGCGCCGGCGGCGCGCGCAGCCTTGACGGCCACGTTGAGCATGGGGTGGAGATTGGACATGGACGGTAAAAAAGAGCGAAAGGACTGCCCGGCCGGAGACCGGAGGGCAGGTGACAATAGATGCATTTTACGGCGCTTCATGCTGTCGGGCCCTGTGCGGGCCTTCAACATGCCCCGGATGGACCCATGAAAACCCGCTTTATCCTGATCAACACCAGCCATGCCGGCAATGTGGGCGGCACTGCGCGCGCCATGAAAGTGATGGGTTTTTCAGACCTGGTGCTGGTGGCGCCGCGCTGGGCCAATGTGCTCAACCGTGAAGAAACCATTCAGCGTGCCAGCGGCGCGCTCGATGTGCTGAAGAACGCCCGCGTGGTCGACACGCTGGACGAGGCGCTGGATGGCATGACGCATGTGTGCGCCACGGCCATGACGCCGCGTGACTTCGGCCCACCCACGGTGATGCCGCGCGCCCACTTTGCAGCCCTCACGTCGCCGGCGGCGCAGCGGCCCGAATCAGTGGCTTTCTTGTTTGGCTCCGAGCGCTTTGGCATGCAAAACGAAGACGTTTACCGCTGCCACGCCTGCCTGAGCATTCCGACCGACCCGAAGTTCGGCTCCCTTAACCTGGCGGCGGCTGTTCAATTGATTGCCTACGACTGGCGCGAGGCGCTGGGCGGCTTTGCTGTGCAGCCGGCCACGCAGTCGGCGCGCCTGGCTGACGCGGCCGAGGTCGCGGGCATGCTCGGGCACTGGGAGCAAGCGCTGGCAGATATCGGGTTTTTAGACCCGCAAGCGCCTAAAAAGCTCATGCCCAGGCTCAACCAGTTGTTCAACCGCGCGCAGCTCTCGCCTGAAGAAATCCACATCCTGCGCGGGGTGGCCAAGGCCATGCAGCAGGCCGCTGCCGGCCCCAAGTAGACTTGAGACATGTTTTCCCGACTCCGCTCCGACATCCAGTGCATTCTGGAACGTGACCCCGCCGCCCGCACCGCCTGGGAGGTGCTGACCTGCTACCCCGGCATCCATGCGCTCATCCTGCATCGCCGGGCCCACTGGTGCTGGACGCACGGGCTCAAGTGGCTGGGGCGCTTTATTTCGCATCTATCGCGCGGTATCACCGGCATTGAGATTCATCCTGGCGCCAGGATCGGCCACTGTGTGTTTTTCGACCACGCCATGGGCGTGGTGGTGGGCGAGACGGCTGAGATCGGGGACGGCTGCACCATTTACCAGGGCGTCACGTTGGGCGGTACTTCGCTTTACAAAGGCGCTAAGCGGCACCCGACGCTGGGCCGCAATGTGGTGGTGGGTGCGGGCGCGCAGGTGCTGGGCGGCTTCACGGTCGGGGACGGTGCGCGCATCGGCTCGAACGCGGTGGTCGTCAAACCCGTGCCGGCTGGCGCTACAGCCGTTGGCAACCCGGCGCGCATCATTCAGGCTGAGGCCGACGTCAAGCGCGAAGAGGCCGCCAGCCAGATGGGTTTTTCAGCCTACGGCGTGACGCAAAACGACGACCCGCTCTCGCAAGCCATGCGCGGACTGATCGACAACGCCGCCGGTCAGGAACACCAGATTGCGCTGCTCTGGAGAGCGCTGGAGCAGTTGCAGGGCTCGCCAACGCGGTCGGGCAAAGACTGCGTGCCCAGCGACGCGGCGCGCCAGGAAAGTTTTGAGGCCGACAAGCTTAACCAGCTGATGGGCAAGTAAGTCCGCAGCTGTTCCGCTGGCCTTCGGATTCAGCCCAAGAGCTTGCGCCCGGCCAGGTTGAGCATCAGCGCCGTCACACCAAAGGTCCACGGCGCAGCCTGGTCCGAGTGCTTGACGCGGTTGACCAGGCAACCCAGCGTGGGCGTGGACACCGTCACCACATCGCCCACCACATGCGTGAAACCCTGTCCCGGGCCGTGGCGGTCTTGCGAGGGCGCAAACATGGTGCCTAAAAACAGCATCGCACCGTCCGGATACTGGTGAATGCGGCCCATCAGCTGGCCGGCAATGTCCAGCGGGTCTCGGCTGATCTTGGACATGGAACTGGCCCCGCGCAGCTCAAAGCCCTCAGGGCCGCTGACTGTCAGGCTCAAGTCACACTGGCGCACGTCGTCAATGCCGAAGTGCGCATCAAACAAGCGGATGAAGGGGCCAATGGCGCAAGAGGCGTTGTTGTCCTTGGCCTTGCCCAGCAAGAGCGCGCTGCGGCCTTCAAAGTCGCGCAGGTTGACGTCATTGCCCAGGGTTGCGCCGACCACTTCCCCGCGTGCGTTGATGGCCAGCACAATTTCGGGCTCGGGGTTGTTCCAGGAAGACGCCGGGTGAATCCCGATGTCGGCACCCGTGCCGACGGCCGACAGTACCGGCCCTTTGGTGAAAATTTCAGCGTCGGGGCCGATGCCCACTTCCAGGTACTGCGACCAGGCGCCGCGCGCTATCAACACCTCTTTGACACGCGCCGCCTCGGCTGAGCCGGGCACGATGTCTTGCAGGTTGTCGCCCAGAATGCCGCTGAGCTCACGCCGGATGGCGTCGGCCCGGCTGGCATCGCCGCGGGCTTGCTCTTCAATGACGCGCTCGAGCAGGCTGGAGACAAAAGTCACGCCGCTGGCCTTGATGGTCTGCAGGTCACAGGGCGCCAGCAGCCAGGGCTGGCTGCTGTTGCGCTCGCCTTCATCGCCGTTGGCCAGCACTGCGTCTAGCGAGGCCACGCGCGGCAATTTGCCGGCACTGAGCGCGCTGTGCAGCGCGCCCACCGGGTCGGCCAGGTTGAGCAACTGACTGACGGTGGCGGCAACGCTGGACGCATCGTGCAGCGCGCCATCGGCCGCCAGTACTACGGTGGGGCCGATGCCCGGTTGCCACAAGCGGCCGACGAGTGTGGCGACTGCGTCTTCAGGCAGGGAGGTTTTCAGGCGGCTGTGAAGAGATGGGGTGGCTGTCATGGTGTTGTTGAGCTGGTGGCTGAAAGTTTGCAGTTATCGCATGGGCTTGCTCATTGGAAAGCTGTGGCCTGACCTCTCAGGCCACAGCGCTCAGACCGAAGTCCGGATGGCCGACTTGGGCCTGAAGGACTTGCATACTTCTGGACGGGTTTCGAGGTAAGGCCCGCCAATCAGGTCAATGCAATAGGGCACGGCGGCAAAGATGCCGGACACCACGCTCTGGCCATCAGCGTCACGCAAGCCTTCCAGCGTTTCGGCAATCGCCTTGGGCTGGCCGGGTAAATTCAAAATCAGGCTTTGCCCGCGCACCACAGCGCACTGGCGCGACAAAATCGCTGTGGATACAAACTTCAGACTGATCTGGCGCATCTGCTCGCCAAAGCCTGGCATTTCTTTGTGGGCCACGGCCAGTGTGGCCTCGGGCGTGACATCGCGCAGTGCAGGGCCGGTGCCACCGGTGGTCAGCACCAGCGAACAACCGGCGTCCACCAGTTCAATCAGGGTGGCGCTGATCTGCGCCTGTTCATCGGGGATCAGGCGCGCTTCAAACTCAATGGGGTTGCAAAGCGCACTGGTCAGCCAGTCTTTGAGCGCGGGCAGGCCCTTGTCTTCGTAGACGCCGGTAGAGGCGCGGTCGCTGACCGAGACGATGCCGATGCGAACCTTATCAAGTGGGGACATACGCCATTTTTTCTTTGACGAGCTGAAAAATTTCACGGTACGACTTGCCGTGGCGCACGGCCTCACCCGGCTTTTCGGGCTGTATGTCCTTGCGGGCCTGGCGTATGAGCGCGCGCAGTTGCTGCGAATCGGTGTCGGGGTAACTGCTCAGCCAGTCGCCCAGCGCGCCGTCTTCCGCAATCAGTTTGTCGCGCCACTGTTCGGCCAGGTGCAGCGAGAGCGTGAGCTGGGCTGAACCGTTGAGCTGCTCGTTGATGGCTTCGCGGATCGGATCGGGGTCCAGCGGGCGCATCAGTTTGCCGATGAACTGCATCTGCCGGCGCCGGCCTTCGAAGTTGGTGATTTTTTTGCAGTCTTTGATGGCGTCGAGCAGCTTTTCAGGCAGCTCCAGCCGCTTGATCAGGTCGGGCCGCAAAGTCAGTAAGGCCTCCCCCAGTGCCTGCTTTTCATCGGCCTCGGCTTTGAGTTGGGTTTTGCTGGGCGGGCCTTGTTCTTCAGCCAAAATTTCTTCGGGCTTGACGAAGCGTCCGTTGGACCAATAGCCCTTGACAGTCTTGTTGTTCATGCAGTCAGTATCATAGCGACCCATGACCTCCCAAACATTGAAGCGCGCCCCGCGTGACCCCCTCAAGATGAGCCAGCCCGAGTCGGGCTTCAGCTACCACCGCGACTTCTTTGAAGAGCTGGTCGACACCGCCTTGAAACACGCCACAAAAATCGGCGCCAGCGATGCGGCGGCCGAGGCCTCTGAAGGCTGCGGCCTGAGCGTGAGTGTGCGCAAGGGTGAGCTCGAAAATGTGGAACGCAACCGCGACAAATCCCTCGGCGTGACGGTCTATGTGGGCCAAAAACGCGGCAACGCTTCCACCAGCGATTTCTCCAAGGCCGCCATCGAGCAAACCGTGCAAGCGGCTTTCGACATCGCCCGTTTCACAGCCACCGACAAAACCTCGGGCCTGCCGGCCGACCGCGATATTGCGCGCAAGCACCCCGAGCTCGACTTGTTTCACCCCTGGGCCATCAATTTGGAGCAGGCCGCCCTGCTGGCGCTCGAATGCGAAGCCGCCGCCTTGAGCACCAGCCGGTTGATCACCAACAGCGAAGGCGCCGGTGTGTCGGCCCAGCAAAGCCATTTCTTTAGCGCCCACACACGCGGCTTTCGGGGTGGCTACGCCA
>CAXNEG010000030.1:0-11923 GCA_964201305.1 Polaromonas sp. | reverse complement strand
GCCAATTCACCGCTATTTTCAGCGGCCAGGCGGGCGGCTTGCAGCGCCTTCACGGATTCGGCTGCGGCCACGGCATGGATCCAGGCCTTGTGCGTGTTCGCAGACAGTTGCGTGATCTCCTTGCGGGCCTTGAGCTTGGCTGGCGCATTTGCGCCAAACTGATCTGAAATTGACAAGCCTTCCGTGCCCAGCATGACCTGCAGGCCAGGGTTGTTGAGCAAGGCAATACGCACTGCCGCGTTGGCGTCCACGGGGCTTGCCAGCAGGCGCGCCAACTCGGCGCTGTGGTTTGCGCCGGGCGTGGGCAGCGTCACGCTGGGGACGAGGGTGCTTGCGCTGCCTTGCTGCAGGCCTTGAACGCTGATTTCAGGCAGGGTGTTGGCGTGGGCGTTCAGCAAGGTGCTCAATGCCAGGGCGCTCAGGACGGCAAGGCGGCGATGGCTTGAAGCCGGTGCGGGCCGAATTGGCTTGTTCATGGCTGGCTCCTGGGCAGTGACTGCGGAGCGTTTTCAAGTTTGAGCAGATCCATATGCCCGCGCTTGAATTGGCCGACCGCGTCGTTGGCGCTGCGCCAGTCTGTGGTCTGGCTTTCAACACCCTGCGGCAGTCCTCGCAGTGCGCTTTGGTAATTGGCGAGCGGCACCTGAGCCTGTGGGCTGGCAGCCTGCAGGGCCGGTTGAGGATTGGCGCGTGGATAGGCCGCGTGTTGCGCATGGGCAGCTGGGCTGTTCATAAATAGCAATAGCAGGCCCGTACCCTTTGCCAGGATCAAGGTTTTTATCAGATGGTTCAAGTTCTGCTCCTGAAAGCGCACGCTTTGAAAAAGCATGCCGATTAGCGTTGAAAGCAGCAACCTTGGACTATTTGGCGAGCGTGGGCGAGCGTGCGCGAGCACGTCAGCCGGCTTGTCGAAGGATTGCTGCCAGCTTGTACAGGCCCAGTTTGGGCCCGGCCTTCAGGAGATGGGCGGTTTTTGGTTGCGCGCTGCGGTAGCGCTTGAGAACGCGTGGCTCAATGCCTGCGGCTGGGCATTGGGCGTCTGCAATGGCTGCAGATCTGTCCGAGAAAAAGCCAAGCCTACAGGGTGGCAGGACTGGCAGGCCGAGCAGGCGTCACAGTCAGCATGCGCCGCCGCTTTGACGTCGTTCGCCGCAGGGCTGGCCTTGTCCCCGGTCGTGCTGTGGCCCAGACAGTCAGACAGATGTTCCGCTGAGGCATGCGTGCCGGGCTGATGCGCCTGCGTTTTGGTGTGATGAGGCTCTGCCGCCATGGCCACGCCCGCGCCGCCGCCCAAAGGCAACCAAAGCGCGACGAGGATCATCACAAAAAAACGCATGGAAATAATCATAACGCAGGCTTTATGGCCTGGGCTTGCAAAGTTTGACCGGCCTTGTCCAGCCACAACTGAAAGCTGTCAAGCAGATCATGGCGGCTGAAGGAGCAGCTTTCATCGGTAAAAAGCGCGCTGGATTCGAGCCGGTTTAGCAACTGCATCAAGACCTCCTCAAAGCGCTCAGGCAGGGCATTTCGCAGTGCTTGCTGGCTTTGTGCCATGGCAGAAAAAGCGGCTGTGTCCAGGCTTTCAATTCGCAACTGCGCCAAGGCGGTTTGCAGTTGCTGGCACTGCGTCCGGGCGAGGTCAATGTCAGGTTTTGGCAGGCTTGCTGGCATGGCTGGCATGGCAGAAAGTTGGCTCGCGCTCAAGCAGCGGAGTGCGCTTTCGAGGGCACCAGGTTGCGGTCAAAGGCCAGTGTGAGCAGCGCCAGAATGCCGAAAGGCAAGCCGACCCAGCCCAGGTTCGCAAAGCCCACCTGGCTCAGCAGGCTGCCGCTGACGATGCTTCCCAGGGCGGTGCCCAGGTAGAGCATGGAGCCGTTCAGACTCAGCAGCAAAGGCGCTTGGGTGGGCGACAGACTGGCCAGCCGGCTTTGCTGTGGCGACATCATGCCGAAGCCGGCAACTCCCCAAATCATCATGGTCGACAAACTCAGAAGCGGGTGGCCGACCGTCAGTGGCAGCAATAACATCATGAGGGTCAGCACGCCCAGTTGCACTCGCAGGCAGCGCAGTGAGCCAAAGCGGTCATTGGCCCAGCCGCCGCTGAGCGTGCCCGCCACACCGGCCAGACCAAACAGACCCAGCGTCAGAGACAGCTCGGTCGAGCTCATGGGGTTGAGCGCTTGCAACACCGGCCCGATGTAGGCAAAGACGCTGAAAATCGCCACAAAGTAAAGCAGGGTGCGCAGCCAAATGCGCAGCACAGCAGCCTGGCTGGCCGCCGCTCGAAAGCCGGCAAAGCCAGCACCGGCGCTCGCCAGCTTGCCCGGTACCAGCCAATGCACAGAGATCAGCGTCGCCAGACTGGCGCCCGCAGACAACCAAACCGGCACACGCCAGCCGTATTCAAAACCTAACCAGGCGCCGATCGGAATGCCCACCGCGTAGCTCACGCTCATACCTAAAAACGTGATGGACAGTGCCCGCCCGCGCAGCGCAGGAGGCACCATGCTCACAGCCAGCGCCGACACCAGGGCTGTGAACATGGCGCCTGCGCCCATCAGCACCCTGCCCAGCAACAGCATCATCAGGTTGGGTGCCAGCGCGCACGCCACACAGCCGGCCGTGAACAGACCCAGCGCCAGTTGAATGGCGCGCCTGCGTGGCCATTTGACTGTCAGTACGATCAATATCGGCGCCAGCAAGGCGGTGGCCAGCGCATAGGCGGTCATGGCCTGACCGGCCGCCGCCACGCTGATACCCAGCGACGTGCTCATGGGCTGCAAGATGCCGCCCAGCACAAAAGCGCCGCTGCCAATGACCAGGTTGCAGAGCGCAAAGAAATAAAGAATGGGGGGCATGAAGGGCGTCAGGGTGATCAAAAGCCGCACCGATCAGCACGCGTCAAACCATGACGTGAGCGGGTGGGTGACCTATCTTAGCTGCGACTGAGCGTCAGCCGGTTTTTTCAGCCTGCACGTGGTGCGCTCAAACGGCGCGGCGTGATTTCTACCGAATCGCTGCCGGTGCTCATCCACACGGTGCCGTCTTGCACCGTCACCTGCAGCTGCATGGTGCGGTTGGCCAGCTTGGCCAGCGCCTGGCTTTCGGCGGCGTCAATTTGCCAGACCACCAGGTTAGCCGCCCGCGTGAGTTTGGTTTCAATCGCTTTCCACCAGACCGGCGTGCTGCTGGAAAAGCTCAGCACGGTGACACGCCCGGCCCGGCCGGCGGCTTTCATCAGGCGTTTGTCGTCGGGCTGGCCGACGTCAATCCAGTGCAGGATGGCATCGGTGTAGTCCTTGTGCCAAAGTGCGGCCTCGTCCACGTCCCACAGGTCCTTGGCGAACTCGAGCTTGCCTTTGTTGTCGTCGGCCGTGACGTTCAGGGCAAATGCCAGCAGCCGGATCATCATGCGTTCATCGGCTTCGGAGGGGTGGCGTGCAATCACCACCGTGTGGTCCGCATAGACGCTGCGGTCCATGTCGGCGATTTGCAGTTGGGCTTTGTAAATGGTGGCTTTGAGTGCCATGGGTGGTGTCTTTGGAACGGTCAGTCGAAGTCGCTTATTGGAACAGCCTTTTGTCCGGACGCATTTCCGGCCCCCTGCTGACTTGTCGCTATAGTGGCATGGCGCCGGCTTTGCCCGCCCTGACCCGATTCACAAAACACCGCACGGAGACAGTTTTCATGAGCACTCCCCTATTCAGCGCCACCATTGCCGGCAGCCTGCCCAAACCAGCCTGGTTGTCCGAGACGCAAAAGCTCTGGCCGCAGTGGAAGGCCGAAGGCGCCGAACTGGCGCAGGCCAAGCTGGACGCCACGCTGCTGTGGATCAAGGCGCAGGAAGACGCCGGCCTGGACGTGATCGGCGACGGTGAGCAGTCGCGCCAGCACTTTGTGCACGGCTTTCTGGAGCAGGTCGAGGGCATCGACTTCGATCACAAAGTGAAGATGGGCATCCGCGACAACCGCTATGACGCCATGGTGCCGCAGGTCGTCTCCACATTGCGCCTTAAAGGCCGTGTGCATGCAGCCGAGGCCCGCTTGCTGCGCGCGCACACCGGCAAAAAAATCAAGTTCACCTTACCCGGCCCCATGACCATCGTGGACACCGTGGCCGATCGCTTTTACGGCGACAAAGTCAAGATGGCCATGGCTTTTGCCGCCTTGCTCAACCAGGAAGCGCTGGCGCTGCAAGCCGACGGCGTGGACATCATCCAGTTTGACGAGCCCGCCTTCAATGTGTACATGAAGGACGCCGCCGACTGGGGTGTGGCTGCATTGGAGATCGCGGCCAAGGGCCTGACCTGTACCACTGCCGTGCACATTTGCTACGGCTACGGCATCAAGGCCAACGACGACTGGAAAGTGACGCTGGGCGAAGAATGGCGGCAGTACGAAGCCATCTTCCCGGCGCTGGCCAAGAGCAGCATCCAGCAGGTCAGCTTGGAGTGTTATCACTCGCATGTGCCGCCGCACCTGATGGCGCTGCTCGAAGGCAAAGACGTGATGGTCGGTGTCATCGACGTCGCCAGCGAAGAGATCGAAACTCCTGAGCAAATTGCTGACACCATCGGCAAGGCTTTGCAATACGTTCCTAAAAACCGGCTGCTGCCTTGCACCAACTGCGGCCTGGCCCCCATGAGCCGCGAAGTCGCGCTGAAAAAGCTGGAAGCGCTGGCCAAGGGCGCGGCGCTGGCGCGCGAGCGTTACAAGTAAATAGGACTGCTATGAGCGACGCCGGACATTCTCATGATCACAGCCACGAACCCTTGTGGAAGCACGACGGCGTGCGCGTCATCGGCGCCGGTCAGCTCGACGGCAACACCGCCCAGACGCCGGGCATGGACCGCCAGGCGGCGATCAACTTTGCCCGCGTGGGCGCGCAAAAACTCTGGGCCGGCACGGTCACCATCCATGCCGATGCCAAGACCGGAGCCCACCACCATGGGCCGCTGGAGAGCGTCATCTATGTCATACGGGGCCGCGCCCGCATGCGCTGGGGCGAGCACCTGGAGTTCACGGCCGAGGCCGGACCGGGGGACTTCATTTATGTGCCGCCCTATGTGCCGCACCAGGAGACCAACGCCAGTGCAACCGAGCCACTCGAGTGCGTGTTGTGCCGCAGTGACGGCGAGGCCGTGGCCGTCAATCTGGACATCGAGCCCGCCGAAAAACCGCAGACCGTGCTGTGGATCGACCCGACCCATCCGCAGGGCGGCGTTTAAATCACTTGCAAACTTTCCCAGGAATTTCCATGAAAGCCATCTGGCAAAACACCGTGATTGCAGAAAGTGACGACATTGTTGTGCTCGAAGGCAATCACTATTTCCCCATCAGCGTGCTCAACCGCGACCATGTCACCTTCAGCAACCACCACACCATGTGTGCATGGAAGGGGCAGGCGAGTTACTACTCGCTGCTGGTCAACGGTGAAATGAACACCGACGCCGCCTGGTACTACCCCGAGCCGAAGTACGAAGCCGAGAGCATCAAAGACCGCGTGGCTTTCTGGAAGGGCGTGAAGATCGAGCCCTGATCTATTCGCGCACGTCCGCCACCGGGTTCTGACCAAAGTCAGCCCGCGCCAAATACGCCAGCACCCGCCTGGCCGCATCGTCTGGCGAAGTGAGCTGCCCGCCTTGATGCATGCCTGCAAATCCGCTGCGGTCCGGAAAAAGCGCATCGTCTGCGCTGCGCAGCTGCAGCTGCATGTCGGTGTCGATCACGCCCGGCGCCAGTGAGCAGACTTTTGCGCCCTGGGGTTTGAGCGCCTCGTCCAGCGCCATGCAGCGCGTGAAATGGTCCATGCCGGCTTTGGCCGCGCAGTAAGCCGCTTGGGAAGCCATGGCCCGGCGACCCAGACCCGACGAAATATTCAAAATCTTTCGCGAGCCACGCCAGTTGCCTGTCGCCTTCAAAAAAACCGCGCACAACTGCATGGGTGCCTCCAGTCCCACGCGCAGTGCATGTGCCAGGTCAGCCGGATCGCTCATGCTGAGCGGCGCAAGCGGCGGTATCACACCAGCGTTGTTGATCAGGGTGGCAGAGCCAAAGTCTGTCCCTTTTTGAGCCTTTAGCCAGGCTTGCAGCCGCTGGCTGACAGCCTGGCCTTGCGTCAGGTCTTCGGTCCACTGCAGCAGGTCAGCACCCAGGGCCTGCGCATGGTCAGCGAGTTGGGCGTTCACTTGTCTGGAGATACACAAGAGCGTGTTACCGGGTGCCAGTAACTGCCTGGCCATGGCCAGGCCCATGCCGCGGGATGCGCCTGTGAGTATGGTGAGCTGTGGTGTTGTCATAGGGCTTTCAGTCAAAAGTAGCGGGGCTGGTGAACTGCAGCGATGCACCTGTGACCGGGTGCGCAAACGCCAGCGCACAGGCATGCAAGTGCAAGCGCTGTGCCGGGGCGATGCTTTGCCCGCCATACAGTGCATCACCCAAAATCGGGTGACCCAGCGCTTGCAAATGTACGCGCAGCTGGTGCGAGCGCCCTGTCAAAGCCTCGAGCAGCAGCCGTGTGGTGCCGGCTTGCGGGTCACGGCTTTCAATGCGCCAGCGCGTCTTGCTGGGTTTTCCTTGCGCTTGGTCAATGATACGCAGCGGCCGGCGCAGCCAGTCGGCGGCAATCGGAAGATCGATCAGGCCCCAGCCCTGCAATGCATCAGAAGTATCCTGTGTGCAAGGCGGCTCGGCCATCAGCCCCTGCACCACGGCGGTGTAGTGTTTGTGAACACGCCGCCCGGCAAACGCCAGGCTCAAGTGCTTCTGTGCGCTCAGCCCCCGGGCCATCAGCAGCAGTCCGGATGTCGCCATGTCGAGTCGATGCACCACCAGTGCGTCCGGGTAATGCGCTTGCACGCGTGCGCTCAGGCAGTCTTGTTTGTCGGCCCCCCGCCCGGGCACGGTCAGCAGGCCTGCGGGTTTGTCGAGCACCAGCAGGCAATCGTCCCTGAAGTGAAACTTCAAAGGGACTTCAGGACTGGACAGATGGGGTGGCACGCTTTTGCTCGCGCAGCATAAAAAGGTAAAGGCTTTCAACCTTCTCGCGTGCCCAGGGGGTTTTGCGCAAAAACTTCAGGCTCGATGCCACGCTGGGGTCCAGCACAAAGCAGCGTATCTGGATGCGCTGGCCCAGTTCTTCCCAGCCGTAGTGCGCGGCCAGTTCGGTGACGATGGCCTCAAGGGTGAGCCCATGCAAAGGGTTGCCGCGTTGGGCCGGCGGCCTTGTGATGCCGGCATCCGGGGCAGGCGTGCCGGCTTCTGGCGCGGGCTTCACGGCCTTTATTTGTTTTTCAGCTTGCCGCGCACCGGCACCACGGTGACGACGGTGGGACGCACAGCGTCTGGCGAAACAGTTTTAGGTGGCGATGTGTCTTTCTTGGGTTTCTTGACCATCTTCTGGGATTGTTGACCTTTTGCCATGGTGTGCTCCTGTGGGTTGGCTGCGGGCCTGTTGCCCGTAGTTTCTTATTATCGTTGCAAGACGGCGGAGCTATCCCCGGGTGGCCAGCACCAGCGGCCAGCAGATACTGATGGTCGCCGTGGGATGGCAAATGTATGAGCTGACCGGCAGTGCCTAGAACTTTGGTTTGGTCGGGTTGTTTCAGTTTGCCGGCCTTGCCGCCCCTGATTGCTGAAGACATCCTGATGGTCGGCCCCTCGGGCCTGGTCCGGCGCGACCGGCTTTGAAGCTGACCGCGTTTTAGCGCTGGGGTCCGCCGCGCGCGGTTCACATCTAGCGCAGAAACCTAGCAGGGCTCAGCGACTTGGATCAACAGATCCGACGCAGGGTAGGCCACACAGGGCAAAAACAAGCAATCGGTTTTTTCTTCTGCGCTCAGACCGGGCCAGACCATGCGGTAGCTGATGCGGCCGCTGTGCAAGCGGCAAAGGCAAGTGCGACACACACCGTTGCGACACGAATTGGGCAGCTCATACCCGCTGTCCAGGGCCGACTGCAACACGGTTTGATCAGCCGGCGCGGCAAACTCATAGCTCTGGGGCCGTATGCAGACGCTGAAGCTGGCGCAAGGAAGTGATGGGTGGCTCATGACAAGCTCTAATTTAACCTGAGCCGTAACTTTGTGGATGGCACTTGTCTGGCATTCACAATTGCGGCGACAATTCTGCTTCTTTTCCAAAAATCCTGATCTGCTCAGGTATCACGTTTAAACCCAACTTTTCCATGTCCAGTTACCAAGTTCGACCCGCTACCGTTCGCGATGCCAAGACCATCGCTCAAATTCACGTGGCCTCTGCCCAGGCCGCATACCAAGGGCTGTTGCCCGACGAGCAGCTTGCAGCGCCCTCAGTCGAAAAACGCCAGGCTTTGTGGCGCGAAGCCATCGAGTACAGCGAGCCGCAAGTGCAAGTGGTTTGCAAAGACGACGAGATCGTTGGCTTTGTCGGCTTTGACCGCTCGCGCGACAAGGGCACACCTTCGACCATGGGCGAGATTTGGTCTTTGTACGTCTTGCCGGCCGAGTGGGGGCAGGGCGCCGGCGTGGCGCTGTGGGACGCGGCCCATGACGGACTCAAGGAAGAGGGTTGCACGAATGTCAGCGCCTGGGTGCCGGTGCGCAACGAGCGCGCCATGCGCTTTTTTGAGCATGCCGGTTTCAAGCGTGAAATGACCTCGCTCAAAACCGTGCCCGTGGGCACGGCGCGGCTGGAAGAAATCCGCCTCAAACGCACGCTGGGCTGAGCATGTGCCGGGGCTTGCCTTGCGCAGCGCCAACGCCGGCCCCCTGCGCATGATCAAGCCCAAGGCGACTCCGCTCGTTTTACTCGCGCCCATGGAAGGGCTGCTTGACTTTGTGCTGCGCGACATCCTGACGCGGGTCGGCGGCATTGACCGCTGCGTCTCTGAGTTCATCCGCATCACCGACCAGCTGCTGCCCGAACGCGTTTTTATCCGCGTGGTGCCCGAGTTGCTGAACGGCAGCCGCACGCCGGCCGGCGTGCCGGTTCGGGCGCAACTGCTGGGTTCGGACGCCGATTGCATGGCAGACAACGCCGCCCGGCTGGCGGCCATGGGCTCGGCCGGCATCGACCTGAATTTCGGATGTCCTGCCAATATTGTCAATCGCCACGGCGGCGGCGCCGCTTTATTGCAAGACCCGGTCAGTGTTGGGCGCATTGTGGCCGCGGTGCGCCGCGCTGTGCCGGCGGCGGTGCCGGTGTCGGCCAAGATGCGACTGGGCTTTCACGACGATGCGCTGGCCGAAGACTGCGCCCGCGCCATCGACGAGGCCGGCGCCAGCGAACTGGTGGTGCACGCCCGCACCAAAGCTGATGGCTACCGCCCGCCCGCGTATTGGGAGCGCATTGCCGACATCCGGCAGGTGGTGAGCCTGCCCGTGGTGGCCAATGGGGAGATATGGACGCTGGCCGATGCCGCACGATGCCGCGAGGTCAGCGGCTGCCACATGCTGATGATCGGCCGAGGCGCCGTGGCCGACCCTGGACTGGCTTGGGCCATTCAGCATGGCCCGCAGGCGCCTCAGCCCGCCCTGGCCTGGCCGGCGCTGCTGCCACATATCGCTGAATTTTGGCAGCTGGTCTGCACGCGCCTTGACGCACGCTCCCGCGCCGGGCGCCTGAAACAGTGGCTTAATTTTTTGCGCCGGCGTTACTCGCAGGCTGAGACGGCTTACCAGCAGCTCAAGTCTGTCAACGATCCGGCCAAAATTGACGCCTGGCTGGCGCTGCAGGCTGCATCGGCTTGTGACGCCACAGTTGGTGCGCCGTTGGACGCGCAAACTGCCTTGCTTTGTTAACCGGCCGCTTTCACCGACGCTCGGGCCTCGCCGATTAAAATGCTACTGCAACGCTGGTCAGTCCGCATTTTTCATCTCAACTTCCGCCCCGCCCGGCGATTTCGCGCATGTCACTTCAAGTTCTAGAAGCCCAAACCGGCGAAAACCCGGTCGCCACAGTGTTGATCCTGCACGGCCTGGGCGCTGATGGTCGGGATTTTTTGCCAGTGGCTGAGCAGCTCGACCTCTCCAGCGTGGGCCCGGTGCGCTTCATTTTCCCCAATGCCCCCGTGATGCCCGTGACCATCAATGGCGGCTACCAGATGCCCGCCTGGTACGACATTCTGGGCGCTGACCTGACGCAGCGCCAGGACGAAGCCGGTTTGCGCCATTCGCAATTGGCCATTGACGCCTTGATTGAGCGCGAGAAGTCGCGCGGCGTGGCGTCGCATCGCATCGTGCTGGCCGGCTTTTCGCAAGGCTGCGCCATGACGCTGATGACCGGCTTGCGCCACCGCGACCGGCTGGCCGGCTTGCTGTGCATGTCGGGCTATTTGCCGCTGGCCGACAAAACCGCTGCCGAGCGCAGCCCCGCCAACCAGGATGTGCCGATTTTCATGGCCCATGGCACCCGCGACCCGGTGGTCTTGCTGCCGCGCGCTACCGCCTCGCGCGACCATTTGCAGTCGCTAGGCTACGCTGTTCAATGGCATGAGTACGCCATGGAACACTCGCTTTGTCAGGAAGAAATCCAGGACATCGAAAACTGGTTGCGCCGTGTACTGGCCTGATCGGACTGCGTCCAAGGCCTTTGTCCCCGGCGTTCATGCCGGTGGCTGCTCAGCGAAAAGTGCCGTCATGTGCTACGGTTCACTTTCTTAAAAAATTGAGAATCCTGAAGAATCGAGACCTTATGACCAAGTTGCAGGCACCGGCCGGCCCGCTTTCAGGCAGTCTTTTGGCTGACCTGACACCCGCCCGGCTGCTGGGTATGCGTCGCGGTATCGAAAAAGAAAGCCTGCGCGCCCAAGCCGGTGGCAGCCTGGCCCTGACGCCGCATCCGGCGGCGCTCGGCTCGGCCCTCACGCACCCGCACATCACCACCGATTTCAGCGAGTCTCAGGTCGAACTGGTCACCGGTGCCCACTTAGACGCCACCACCACGCTGGCCGAACTCACGGAGCTGCACCAGTTCACCTACCGCGTGATGCAGCAGGCCGGCGACGAGATGCTGTGGGTCTCCAGCATGCCTTGCGGCTTGCCGACAGACGAGACCATTCCCATTGCCCGCTTTGGCGCGTCCAATGTGGGCCGCGCTAAAAGCGTTTACCGCATGGGCCTGAGCCACCGTTACGGACGGCGCATGCAAACCATCTCGGGGATTCACTATAACTGGTCGCTGCCGGGCGTCAGCAGCCAATCGTATTTCGGTTTGATACGCAACTTCCGGCGTCACGCTTTTTTGCTGCTGTATCTCTTTGGCGCCTCGCCGGCGGTGTGCTCCAGCTTTGTGGCCGGGCGACAGCACGAACTGCAAAAGCTCGCCGGCAGCACCATGTACATGCCGCACGGCACCTCGCTGCGCATGGGCCGCCTGGGCTACCAGAGTGACGCGCAGGCCTCGCTGGCCGTCAGCTACAACAGCCTCGAAGGCTATGCCGCCTCGCTCGCCGACGCGCTCACACGGCCCTACCCGGCGTATGAAGCGGTGGGCATCCGCAATCCCGGCGGAGACTACAACCAGCTGGGCGACACGCTGCTGCAAATTGAAAACGAGTTCTACGGCACCATCCGCCCCAAGCGCGTGATTTTTCCGGGCGAGCGTCCTCTGCACGCGCTGCGCGAGCGCGGTGTTGAATACATCGAAGTGCGCCTGATGGACCTGGACCCCTTTGTGCCGGCCGGCATCAAGGCCGAGACCATGGATTTTCTGGACGTATTTTTGCTGCATTGCCTGCAAACCGAAAGCCCGCCCGACTCGCCCGCCGAGATCGCCGAGCTGGCGCGCAACCAGCTCCGCGCAGCTGCGCGCGGGCGCGAGCCGGGTTTGATGCTCGAGCGTGACGGCCGGGATATCAGCCTGACGGATTGGGCCGAGGAACTGATGGATGCTTGCCGGCCACTGGCCGCCTGCCTGGACGCGGCGCACGACAGTGACCGTTACA
>CAXNEG010000029.1:0-11923 GCA_964201305.1 Polaromonas sp. | reverse complement strand
ACCCACCACCAGGTCAGGCCGATGGCCACACCCATCAACATACCCGGCACAATGCCGGCCAGAAACAGCTTGGTGATGGACACATTGCCGGCCACACCAAAAATAATCATGCCAATCGACGGCGGAATGACCGGCGCAATGATGCCGCCAGAGGCAATCAGGCCGGAGGCCCGGCCAATGTTGTAGCCGGCAGCACGCATCATGGGAATCAGCAAAGCGGCCAGCGCTGCCGTATCGGCCACAGCCGAGCCCGACAAGGAAGCCATGATGACGGCCGCAATCACCGTGACATAGCCCAGACCGCCACGAAAGTGCCCGACCCAGGCCATCGCCAGGTTGACAATGCGGCGACTCAAACCGCCCGCGTTCATGAACTCGCCGGCCAGCAGGAAAAACGGTACCGCCAACAGCGGAAAATTGTCGGCTCCGTCGACGAAACGCTGCGCCAGGATCTGGCTGTCAAATGTCACCAGACCGCTGGTGAGGGATAAATACCCCATGAGTGTCAGGCCGCACACCAGCAAGGCATAAGCGATCGGCATGCCGATGGCCATGGCCGCCAGCAGGCTGAGGATAAAGACGGTGACGGTCATGCCTTGGCCTCCAGCAACTGCTTTTCAGCGTCGGCCAAACCTTCTGTTTCAACCACCTGCAGCAACTCGCTTTCAGTGATGGTGCCCGTCAGCAGGCGGTAGATCACGCGCAAATTGATGATGCCCATCACGATGCCGACCACGTAGCCGACGCCATAGATCCAGATCATCGAAATACCGACCACCGGGGAGATACTGGTCACCTGTAACTCGTGCATTTTGTAGGTGCCAAGGAAAAACAGGCCATTGCAAATCAACATCAAACATTCGCTGATGAACAGGCAAACTTTTTTACCGCGCAGACCCAAGTGCTTGATCAGCGAATCCACCCCCAGGTGACCGCCTTCTCGCATAGCGACCATGGCGCCCACATAGGTGAGCCAGATAAAACAGTAGCGCGACATTTCGTCAGAGATGCTGATGCCGGAGTTAAAGCCGTAACGCAGCACCACATTGCCGAACACCATCACCACCATGGCAACCATGAAGACGACCACAAGCACCTCCAGCAGCTTGAAAAAATAACGGACGATGGCTTGCAAAAGTGGCTCCAGGGTAAAAGGGGTGAATGGGTTGTGAGGCGGCGCTTCAGGCCGCTCTGAGTTGCGAGGCCGGCTTGCTCAGTTTGGGCAGGTGACGGCGCGAAGCCAGTACTTCTTCAATGTCGTCATGCGCGCCGTCGATCAGCACCCGGATGGCGGTTTCGGCGGCATCGGGCTGGTGGGCGATCACGGCGTCAAGCACCGCGCGGTGCAGATGAAGGGAAGAACGCGGACCGTCGGGGCGGCTGGTGGACAACTCGAAGCTGGTACGCAGCAAGGCGCCCAGCACCTTGCTCATTTGCTGCAGCATGCGGTTGCCGCTGGCGCGCAGCAGACCCTGGTGAAAGCGCAGGTCGTGGGTGATGTAGTCCCCGCCACTGTGGACTGCTTGCGTCATGCCTGCAAAGGCCGCTTCAAGGCCGGCAATGTCCTGGGCGCTGGCACGCTCGGCGGCCAGTCGCATGGCCGCGGGTTCGACCACGCGGCGCAAGTCTTGCAGGTCACGCAAAAATCCGGGCGTCAGGCCGGCCTTGGACTGCCAGGTGACCACATCGGGGTCAAACCAGTTCCAGTGCTCTTCGGGCATGACGCGGGTGCCCACACGGGGGCCGGTACTGATCAGACCTTTGGCCACCAGCGACTTGACCGCTTCACGCACGACGGTGCGGCTCACGCCCAGCTGAGCGCACAGCAGCGGTTCGGGGGGCAAGGCTGCTCCCACGGCATAGCGCCCGGCCACCACGGCTTCACCGAGGTGGTCGACGGTGTTGCCGTGGACATTTTTAATCATGGTTATTACCAGTTTTCACAAAGCCAATCATATGACGATAATATGTTCCCCTACTTAAGGACTTTCCCCAATGACCGACCCCAAAGCCCCCCCGCCCGCCAAAAAACGCCCTGAAGAACTGCGCAGCCAGCAATGGTTCGGCCGGCAGGACCGGGACGGCTTTGCCTACCGCAGTTGGGTCAAGGGCAAAGGTGTGCCGCATGACCAGTTTGACGGCCGTCCCGTCATTGGCATTTGCAACACCTTTAGCGAACTGACGCCCTGCAACTCGCACTTTCGCACCATTGCCGAGCAAGTGAAGATCGGCGTTTACGAGGCCGGCGGCTTTCCGCTGGAGTTTCCGGTGATGTCGCTGGGTGAGACCCTGCTGCGCCCGACCGCCATGCTCTACCGCAACCTGGCCAGTATGGATGGGGAAGAAAGCATTCGCGGCAACCCGATCGACGGTGTGGTTCTGCTGATGGGCTGCGACAAGACCACACCCTCGCTGCTCATGGGTGCAGCCAGCGTGGACCTGCCCACCATCGGTGTGAGCGGCGGCCCCATGCTCAGCGGCAAATGGCGCGGCCAGGAACTCGGCTCGGGCACCGGCGTGTGGAGCATGAGTGAGCAGGTGCGCGCCGGCACCTTGAAACTGCAAGAGTTTTTTGAAGCTGAAAGCTGCATGCACCGCAGCCACGGCCACTGCATGACCATGGGCACGGCCAGTACCATGGCCAGCATGGTCGAGGCACTGGGCGTCGGACTGCCGGGCAACGCCGCCTACCCGGCTGTCGATGGCCGGCGCAATGTGCTGGCCCGCATGGCCGGCCGCCGCGCGGTGGCCATGGTGCATGAAGACCAGCTCTTGTCGAAAATACTGACCAAAGAAGCATTTGAAAACGCCATCAAGACCCTGGCAGCCATTGGCGGCTCGACCAACGCGGTGATTCACTTGATCGCCATTGCCGGGCGCCTGGGGCTCAAACTCACGGTGGACGACTTTGACCGCCTGGCCAGTGACTTGCCCTGCCTGGTCAACCTGCAACCCTCGGGCAAGTACCTGATGGAAGATTTTTGCTACGCCGGCGGCCTGCCGGTGGTGATGAAAGAAATTTCCCAGCACCTGCATCTGGACCTCGTCACCGCCAACGGCCAGACGGTGGCGGCCAACATCGCAGACGCCGAGAACTTCAATGCCGACGTGATCAAGCCGCTGTCTGCGCCCTTCAAAGAAAAAGCCGGTATCGCCGTGCTGCGCGGCAATTTGTCGCCACGCGGTGCGGTGATCAAACCCAGCGCCGCCACGCCCGCACTGATGGTGCACACCGGCCGCGCGGTGGTGTTTGAAACCATTGAAGACTTTCACGCCCGCATTGACGACGAGACACTGGACATCGACGAGAACTGCGTCATGGTGCTCAAGAACTGCGGCCCCAAAGGCTACCCCGGCATGGCCGAAGTCGGCAACATGCCGCTGCCGCCCAAGGTGCTGCGCAAAGGCATCACCGACATGGTGCGCATCAGCGACGCCCGCATGAGCGGCACCGCCTACGGCACCGTGATCTTGCACACGGCGCCTGAAGCGGCGGCCGGCGGCCCGCTGGCGCTGGTACACAACGGCGACATGATCGAGCTCGATGTGCCCAAGCGCCGCCTGCACCTGCATGTGAGCGACGAAGAACTGGCGCGCCGCCGCGAAAGCTGGAAGGCGCCCGAGCCACCGCTGACATCGGGCTACTGGAAGCTTTACATTGACCGCGTGCTGCAGGCCGACGAAGGCGCCGATCTGGACTTTCTGGTCGGCAAACGCGGCGCCTTCGTGCCGCGCGACAACCACTGAACGCCATGAGCCCGCACGCTAAATTCAGCGCGGCCATGGCCCGCCTGCCACTGGTCGCCATCTTGCGCGGTCTACAACCCCTGGAGGCACTGGCGGTCGGCCAGGTTTTGGTGGACGCCGGCTGGGTCCTCATTGAAGTGCCGCTGAATTCACCCCAGCCGCTGCAAAGCATTGCCACTTTGCGGCGGGCTTTTCCGCAGGCTTTGGTGGGCGCCGGCACGGTGCTCACCCCCGAGGATGTGCGCCAGGTGCATTCCGCCGGCGGCGAGCTGATCGTCTCGCCGAACTTCAATCCTGCGGTGGTGGCCGAAGCCGTGCGCCTGGGCATGGTCTGCCTGCCAGGTGTGATGACCGCCAGCGAAGCCTTTGCCGCACTGGCCGCCGGTGCCAGCGGCCTGAAAATATTCCCCGCCGAAATGATCACGCCCCAAGTGCTCAAGGCCCTGCGTGCCGTTTTGCCGGCCGATGCGCTGGTATTGCCCGTGGGCGGCATTTCGCCGCTCAACATGCCCGCTTTTCGCGATGCGGGTGCCAACGGCTTTGGCCTTGGCTCAGCGCTGTTCAAGCCGGGCATGACGCCCGCCCAAGTCGCTGAGAGCGCCGCCGAATTTAAAGCGGCTTGGGCAGGTACCATGCGGGCATGAACGCCAGCACTGACAACACGACCCTGATTTCTTTTGGCCTGGCCGGCCGCGTCTGCCTGGTCACAGGGGGCGCGCAAGGTATCGGCGAAGCCTGCTGCCGGCGCTTTGCCCGTGAAGGCGCCATGGTAGTGATCGCCGACATTGACGACGCCCTTGGCGGCGCTCTGGCCAGCGAGTTAGGTGGCTTGTATGTGCATTGCGACGTGGGCGACAAAGCGCAGGTTGATGCGCTGGTGGCCACCGCCATCAACGCGCACGGCCGCATCGATGTGCTGGTCAACAACGCCGGCATTTTCAAGGCCTGTGATTTTTTAGACATCACCGAAGCCGACTTTGAGGCCGTGCTGCGCGTCAACCTCAAGGGTGCATTTCTGGTGGCGCAAGCGGTGGCGCGTGAAATGGCGCTGGCTGGGCGCGGCAGCATCATCAACATGAGCTCGGTCAACGGCACGCTGGCGATTCCGAGCATCGCCAGTTACAACGTCAGCAAGGGCGGCATCAACCAGCTCACCCGCGTGATGGCGCTGTCACTGGCCGACAAGGGGATTCGCGTGAATGCTGTGGCGCCCGGCACGATTGCCACCGAGCTGGCGGCCAAAGCCGTGCTGACCAGCGAAGAGGCCAAAGCCCGCATCATGAGCCGCACGCCGCTGCGGCGTCTGGGCCAGCCAGCCGAGATCGCCGATACCGTGGCCTTTCTGGCCAGCGATGCGGCCAGCTACATCACCGGCGAGATCGTGGTGGTGGACGGCGGGCGCATGGCGCTGAACTACACGGTCTGAAAGGCAGCGATCAAGCCTTGGCGGGCGCAGCCAGCCACTGCATGGCCAATTCAACCCAGTAGGTACCGCCCAGCGGTATCAGATCGTCGTTGAAGTCGTAGCTTGGGTTGTGCAACATGCAAGGCCCGCCGCCGTGGCCCATCTCGCGGTGCGCGCCGTCACCGTTGGAAATGAAACAGTACGCGCCAGGCTTGGCCTGCAGCATGTAGGCAAAATCTTCCGCGCCCATGGTTGGTTCCTGCATCAGCACTTTGTCGGCACCCACAATGCCATTCATCACCTTGCGGGCAAAGTCGGCTTCAGGGGCGCTGTTGATGGTGGGCGGGTAGTTGCGTGAAAACTCGAAGTCGGCGCTGGCGCCAAAACCGGCACACAAATGTTCGGTCAGCGCCTGCATGCGCGCCTCAATCATGTCGAGCACCTCGACGCTGAAGGTGCGCACCGTGCCTTGCAAATCGCAAGTATCGGGAATCACGTTGGTGGCTTCACCGGCGTGGATCATGGTGACCGAGATCACACCCGCGTCCACCGGCTTCTTGTTGCGCGTGATGATGGTCTGGAAAGCCTGCACCAGCTGGCAGGCCACCAGCACCGGGTCGATGCCGTTGTGCGGCAATGCGGCATGACCACCCTTGCCGCGCACCGTGATCTTGAACTCGTTGCTCGACGCCATCACCGGGCCGGCGCTCACTGCAAAAGTGCCCACCGGCGCGCCCGGCCAGTTGTGCATGCCGAAGACGGCTTGCATGGGGAACTTGTCAAACAGGCCGTCCTTGATCATCTCGCGCGCGCCACCACCACCCTCTTCTGCCGGTTGAAAGATCAGGTAAACCGTGCCGTCGAAATCACGGTTTTTAGCCAGGTGTTGGGCGGCCGCCAGCAGCATGGCGGTGTGGCCGTCGTGGCCGCAGGCGTGCATCTTGCCGGGCGCGGTGCTGGCATGGGCGAACTGGTTGAACTCCTGCATAGGCAGCGCATCCATATCGGCACGCAGACCAATGCCACGCCCGCAAGCGCCGCCGTCGCGCCCATGAATGATGCCGACCACCCCGGTGGTACCCATGCCGCGGTGCATTTCGATGCCCCAGCTGCTGAGTTGTTGCGCCACCACGTCGGCGGTACGCAGCTCCTGGAAACACAACTCAGGGTGCGCATGAATGTCGCGCCGCACGCTGGCAATGGAAGCGGCTTGGGTGAGGATGGAGTCAATGAGTTTCATGCTGGTGCCCGGTTGGATAAAACAATGCTAGCAGAGCGCGCTAGGGAGCAAAAGCGCCAGCGCCTGCAGCACTGGTTTGGCGCACAATCAACATTCTTTCCCCATTGGGGTCCCGTTTTCTTACCAACAGGGCTTTTCATGCGATTTCTGCACACCATGCTGCGTGTCGGCAACCTCGAGCGCTCAATTGAGTTTTACACCCAGGTGATGGGCATGACGCTGATCCGGCGCTCAGAAAATCCGGAGTACAAATACAGCCTGGCGTTTGTCGGCTACGGCAGCAACCCGGATCATGCCGAGCTGGAATTGACCTACAACCACGGTGTGGACCACTATGAAATGGGCACGGCCTATGGCCACATCGCCTTGGGCGTGCCGGACGCTTATGCTGCCTGCGACAAAATCAAGGCAGCGGGCGGCAAGGTCACGCGCGAGGCTGGACCGGTCAAGGGAGGCAGTACCGTGATTGCCTTTGTCACCGACCCGGATGGTTACAAAGTCGAGCTGATCGAGCGCAAAGAAAACGCGGCCGGCGCAGGTCTGCGCTGAAGCGCCCTCAGGCTGCGCGCCGCTGCAAGGTGCTGGCTTCGCGGGCCAGCGTGGTGATGCGAGCCCAGTCGCGGGCGGCCAGCGCATCGGCCGGCACCAGCCAGGAGCCGCCAACACAAGCTACATTCGGCAAAGCCAGAAACTCCGGCGCGTTGGCCAGGCTCACGCCGCCGGTCGGGCAAAAACGCACATCGGTGAAGGGACCGCCCCAGGCCTTGAGCATGGCCGGCCCGCCCGCCTGCATGGCCGGAAAAAATTTCAACTCGGTGTAACCGTCTTCCTGCGCCAACATGATTTCGCTGCCGGTGGCAACGCCGGGCAAGAGCGGCAAACCGGCGTCGCGGCAAGCCCGGCCCAAGCTCTGGGTGTAGCCGGGGCTGACCGCAAAGCGCGCGCCGGCCCGCAGACTGGCCTGTACATCTGCTGCGCTGCGCACTGTACCGGCGCCGGCCACGGCTTCGGGCACCTCACGGGCAATCGCTTCTAAGCATGCCAGCGCTTGTGGTGTTCGCAAAGTGACTTCCAGCATGCGAATGCCACCGGCCACCAGCGCACGTGCCAGCGGTACCGCATGCTGGAGATCATTCAAAACAATCACCGGGATCACCGGCGCGTCTTGCATCACCTGCAAGGCTGTGAGCTTGTCGCTGTGTTGAATCAAAGCCATGCTGCTGCGCCTTCTTCGGCGGTTAGGGCTTGACGGCGCATGCCCGTGAACAGTTCACGGCCGATACCTATCGAATTGCTCAGGCGCAATGATTCGGGCATCTCGGCCACGGGCCGCGCAGCCCACTCGGCGTCTGTCACCAGCACGCGCAACTCGCCCTGCAGGCTGTCCAGCCGGATCACATCGCCGTCGCGCACCTTGGCTAGTGGCCCGCCCGCCGCCGCTTCAGGCGACACATGGATGGCGGCCGGCACCTTGCCCGAGGCGCCGCTCATGCGGCCGTCAGTGACCAGCGCCACTTTGAAACCCTGACCCTGCAAGACTGACAGCGGCGGCGTGAGCTTGTGCAGCTCGGGCATGCCATTGGCTTGCGGGCCCTGCCAGCGCACCACGCAAATCACGTCACGCGCCAATTCGCCCGCCTTGAAGGCCTGGTGCAGTTCTTCCTGCGAATCAAACACACGGGCCGGTGCTTCGATCACATGCCGGTCTTCAGGCACAGCCGACACCTTGATCACGCTACGGCCCAAATTGCCTTGCAGCAGCTTGAGTCCGCCGGTCGCACTGAAAGGCGCTTCCACCGGCCGCAGCACGCTCAGGTCTTTGGACGCCCCGCCGTCGTGCCAAACAATGTGGCCCGCCTGCATGGAAGGCTCGCAGGTGTATTCGCGCAAGCCCTGGCTGCGCACCGTCAGCACGTCTTTGTGCATGAGACCGGCATCGAGCAACTCACGAATCACAAAGCCTGTGCCGCCCACGCGCTGGAACTCATTGACGTCAGCGCTGCCATTGGGGTAGACATAGCACAGCAAAGGCACCACATCAGAAAGCGCTGAAAAATCATTCCAGTCAATGGTGATACCGGCTGAGCGGGCCACGGCAACCCAGTGAATCAGGTGGTTGGTCGAGCCGCCGGTGGCCAGCAGCGCGACCATGGCGTTGACGATGGCGCGCTCGTCCACGATGCGCCCTATAGGCGCATAGCGTTTGCCCAAGGTGATGCCCAGCACGGTGCGGGTGGCTTCGCGTGTCAACTCGTCGCGCAGGTCATTGCCGGGGTTCACAAAGGCAGTGCCGGGCACATGCAGGCCCATGGCTTCGAGCAGCATCTGGTTGCTGTTGGCCGTGCCGTAAAAAGTGCAGGTGCCGGGGCTGTGATAGGACTGAAATTCGGATTCAAGCAACTCGTCACGGCCCACCAGACCTTGCGCAGCTTTCTCACGCACAGCGGCTTTCTCTTTATTCGACAGGCCCGAGGGCATGGGGCCAGCCGGCACAAAGACCACGGGCAAGTGTCCGAAATGCAGCGCACCGATCAACAGGCCGGGAACGATCTTGTCGCACACACCCAGCATCAGCGCGCCGTTGTACATGTCGTGCGACAAGGCCACGGCAGTGGCCATGGCAATCACGTCGCGGCTGAACAAGCTGAGTTCCATGCCAGAGGTGCCTTGTGTGACGCCGTCGCACATGGCCGGCACGCCGCCGGCCACTTGCGCGGTGGCGCCCTGTTTGCGCGCCTCGGCCTTGATCAGCTCGGGGTAGCGCAACAGCGGCACGTGCGCCGACAGCATGTCGTTGTAGGCATTGACGATGCCGATGTTGGGGACTTTTTCAGTGACGATTTTGAAGCGATCATCCAGTGGCGCGCCTGCCAGTGCGTGCGCGAGGTTGGCGCAGCCCATGCGGTCCGGGTTGGCGTCCCGCGTGGAGGCGTCGGCCAGTCGCGCCAGGTAGGCGCTGCGCCCCGGTTGGCTGCGCTCAATGATGCGCTCAGTGATGTGTCGGACTGTGGTGTGAAGCATCGGAAAATTTCGAAACCGTAATTTAATTACTTTTTGGATGGTAACCGGTTACCACGCCCGACAAACCTTCCAAAGTTACGGATGGGTTACCAATTTTTCGCGACAAATGCGCAGCCAAAGAGTACAGTTGTGTGCCGTGCCATCCAGACTTCCACTTAGCGCCAACATGCCCACGTCGGGCGCGGTCGTCCAACGCGATACGCAGACGATGCTCAGACAGGTCAAAGCGCAGTGGGGCGGGCGCTCTGATCTTTGGATTTTTGGCTATGCCTCCTTGATCTGGCGGCCTGAATTCGAGTTCGAAGAACACCGCCCTGCCCACCTGCGCGGCTACCACCGCGCCCTGAAAATGTGGAGCCGTGTCAACCGTGGTACCCCCGAATGTCCGGGCTTGGTGTTTGCACTGCTGTCTGGCGGCAGTTGCAAAGGCATAGCCTACCGGGTGCCGCAAGCCCGGGCTGCGCAAGCCCTGGAACTGCTGTGGGAGCGTGAAATGCCCAATGGCGTCTATGACCCTAAGTGGCTTGCCTGTGAAACGCCAGACGGCGCCGTCAAAGCACTGACCTTCACGCTCTCCCGCAAGAGCCCTAACTTCACAGGCCAGCTCGGAGCGCCCATCTACCAACAGATTTTTGCAAAATCGCAGGGCCGTTTCGGTAGCACCTTGGATTACGCCAGACAAACATTTGAATGCCTGCAAAAAGTGGGAATTCACGACAAAGAGCTGGGCCGCCTGCTGGCACTGGCCACACCGGCGCATCAAGGCGGACCAGAGAGTCCATAGTCTGCGTCTTTATACTGAGTTATTCATGGCCGACCACACTACTTCCATCGCCGACCTGCGCAAAAGCTATGAGCGCGCAGAACTCAATGAAGACGCCTCCAGCGCAGCGCCTGGGCAACAGTTCTCGAAGTGGCTTGAAGAAGCCATTGCTGCCCAGCTTCCTGAACCCAATGCCATGACACTGGCCACCGTGGGCAGTGACTTGCGTCCTTCCACGCGGGTGGTGCTGATCAAGGGCCTGGACGAGCGCGGCATTGTCTGGTTTACCAATTACGACAGCCGCAAAGGCAAAGAGCTTGCAGGCAACCCGCATGCTGCATTGCAGTTCCACTGGGTTGAGCTCGAACGCGTGGTGCGCGTTGAAGGCCGGGTCGAAAAGATCTCTGACGAAGAAAGCGACGCCTACTTTCACAGCCGGCCGCTGGACTCGCGCATCGGTGCCTGGGCCAGCCCGCAAAGTGAAGTTATCAGCAGCCGCAGTGTGCTGGTGGCAAACGCCGCTAAGTTCGGGGCTCAATTTTTGTTGCAACCACCGCGCCCGCCGCACTGGGGCGGCTACCGGCTACTGGCCGACCGCTGGGAATTCTGGCAAGGAAGGCGCAGCCGTTTGCATGACCGCTTGCGCTACACGCAGCCAGCCGGCGGCGACTGGTTGCGCGAACGACTGGCGCCCTGAAGGCTCAGTCCTTGACAGGCAACAGAGGTCCGAGTCGCTCGATCGACTGGCCCTGCACTGCCGCCAGTTCAGCCGGCGTCACCTGCTCAGGCGCAATTTCGGCCAAAGGAACCAGTACAAAAGCGCGCGACATCATGCGCGGATGAGGCAATTTCAAGTTCGGCTTGTCGCTGTGAAGACTGCCAAAGCGCAGCAAGTCCAGATCAAGAGTGCGAGGCGCAAGCCTGTAAGGCCGCTGCCTGCCGGCAGCGGTTTCGATCGATTGCATAAAAACCAACAGATCTTCAGCGCTGAGCGAGGTCTCTAAGGCCAGTACGGCGTTGAGGTAATCCGGCGATGTCGGGTCCATCGGGGCGGCGTCATCGTCCAAGGCTGGCGTCTTGTAAATGCCCGAGCAGGCGATGACCCGACTGTGCGCGGCGCTGTCCAGGGCTGCCCGTGCCCGGCGCAAGGCTGCATGAGCGTCGCCCAGGTTGGCACCCAGCGCGACATAGGCGGTCACCATGGTCGGCGCACTCCGGGCTTTCAATCCCCGGAAGGGGTATCGGACTGGCGTGCGCTGCCGGCGCCCTCAGCCTGGCCGCCGCTCTTACGGCGACGGCGACGCTTGCGTGGTGCGACCTCGCCATCACCGCCCGGCTGCTGCGCAGCCGTATCCAGCCCGGTACCGGCCTCAGGTCTGCGCACACGCACGCGCGGCGTTGGCGGCCTGGACTGTTGCTCAAGCCGCGCCTGCTCGATCATCTCGTGGCGCTCATCGTCATAGGCAGTGCTGAATTTTTCCCACCAATCGGGCAAAACCTTGTCGATCTCACCGGTCTGGCCGCGCAAGCGCAAGAAATCAAAGCCAGCACGAAAACGCGGCTGTTCTAACAAGGAGTAAGGCGCGCTGCCAACGCGCTTTTCAAAGCGCGGCTGCATGCTCCAGATCTCACGCATGTCGATACCCAGTTTGCCGCGCCCGGAGACGTCGCCGATCTTGGCATTGAAAGCGTCGTCAATCGCGTCTTGCAGCGCGGGCATAGCCGGCTCGCCGCGCTGCGTGCGCCT
>CAXNEG010000028.1:0-12105 GCA_964201305.1 Polaromonas sp. | reverse complement strand
AGTCGTCGGCAGTCTCGTCAAGCCCGGGAAACAAGACCTGGGTGTAGCCGAACTTGGTGAAATCACGCACCCGCATCGGGTACAGCTTGCCGATCAAATGGTCGCACTCGTGTTGCACCACCCGCGCATGAAAACCGTCTGCCTCGCGTTCAATCGGCTCACCAAAAGGGTCAAAGCCGCTATAGCGAATGCGCGACCAGCGCGGCACCACGCCGCGCAGGCCCGGCACCGACAGGCAACCCTCCCAGCCGTCTTCTTCTTCATCGCCGATTGGCGTGATCACGGGGTTGAGCAAGACTGTGCGCGGCACCACAGGCGCATCGGGGTAACGCGGGTTGACTGCGTCCGTGCCAAAAATCACCAGCTGCAAGTCCACAGCAATTTGCGGCGCAGCCAGGCCGGCACCGTTGACGGCCCCCATGGTCTCAAACATGTCAGCCACCAGCAGGTGCAGCGCGTCGGTGTCAAATTCGGTGACGGGCTTGGCCACGCGCAGCAGCCGCTCATCGCCCATCTTCAATATCTCATGCACCGCCATTGAGCAACTCCATCAATTGGTTTTCGTCGATGACTTTGACGCCCAGTTCCACGGCCTTGGTCAGCTTGCGGCCCGCCTCAGCGCCAGCCACCACATAGTCGGTCTTTTTGCTGACCGAGCCGGCCACCTTGCCGCCGGCGGCCTCCACTTTGTCCTTGGCCTCGTCGCGTCCCAGTCTCGGCAGCGTGCCGGTGATGACCAAGGTCAGCCCTGCCAGGGGCTGCGGCGCGCGCTCGGCCGGCTCGCCTTCGGTCCATGTCACGCCGCAAGCGCGCAGTTGCTCGACCACTTCGCGGTTGTGCGCTTGCTCAAAAAAGGTGCGGATGCTTTGTGCAACCACCGGTCCCACGTCATCGACCTCCAGCAGCTGCTCGGTGCTGGCTGCCATGATGCCGTCCAGTTGGCCGAAATACCGGGCCAGCGCCTTGGCAGTGGCCTCACCCACATGGCGGATCCCCAGGCCGAACAGGAAACGCGGCAAAGTGGTTTGCTTGGAGTTTTCAATGGCCTCAAGCAGGTTGCTGGCTGACTTGTCGGCCATGCGCTCGAGTCCGGCCAGAGAACTCAAGCCCATACGGTACAAGTCCGGCAAGTTGCGAACGATGTTGGCGTCCACCAGCAACTCAACCAGCTTGTCGCCCAAGCCATCAATCTCGACCGCGCGCCTGTGCGCGTAATGCAAGATGGCCTCTTTGCGCTGCGCGCCACAAAAAAGCCCGCCCGTGCAGCGGTAGTCGGCCTCACCCTCTTCACGCACAGCGGCAGAGCCGCACACAGGACACTGGCGCGGCATGGTGAACGGTTCGGCATCGCCGAGGCGCTTGTCCATCACCACGCTGACCACTTCGGGAATCACATCGCCGGCGCGGCGTACCACCACGGTGTCGCCCAAGCGCACATCCTTGCGGCGGGCTTCATCCTCGTTGTGCAGCGTGGCGTTGGTGACTGTGACGCCGCCCACAAATACGGGTGCCAGCTTGGCCACCGGGGTGAGTTTGCCGGTGCGACCCACCTGAACCTCGATAGCCCGCACGGTGGTCAGCTGCTCCTGCGCCGGGTATTTGTGCGCCACCGCCCAGCGCGGCTCACGGCTGACAAAGCCGAGTTGGCGCTGCGCCGCCAGACTGTTGACTTTGTAGACCACGCCGTCAATGTCAAAGGGCAGTGCATCACGCGCCAGACCAATGCGCTGATGAAAATCCACCAAACCAGAAGCTGCTTGCACGCAGGCGGTTTGCTCAGCGACAGGCAGACCCCAATTTTTCAGGGTCATCAGTAATTCGTGGTGCGTATTGAACAAGGGCCCGCCTTCATCCACAGGTGTGATGTCACCGACACCATAAGCGAAAAAGCTCAAAGGGCGTTGCGCGGCAATGCCGGAGTCCAACTGGCGCACAGCACCGGCGGCTGCATTGCGTGGGTTGACAAAGGTTTTTTCACCCTTCTCCCCGGCGGCAATGCGTGCGCGTTGGCGATCGTTCAAAGCTTCAAAGTCGCCGCGGGCCATGTAAACCTCGCCGCGCACTTCCAGTACGCGGGGCGCGTGCGCAGGCAGATGCAAAGGAATTTGGCCGATGGTGCGGATGTTGTGTGTGACATCTTCACCGGTTTCGCCATCACCCCGCGTGGCGGCCTGCACCAGCACACCGCCTTCATAACGCAGGCTCATGGCCAGGCCGTCAAACTTGAGTTCAGCAACGTAGTCAACAGCGGAGTCGGCCTCTGTCAAACCCAGCTCTTTGCGTATACGGGTATCAAAACTCTGTGCCCCGCTGGCTTCGGTGTCGGTTTCGGTGCGTATGCTGAGCATGGGCACCACGTGCTTGACGCTGGCAAAACCGTCCAGAATTTGGCCACCAACACGCTGAGTGGGCGAATCAAGTGTGAGCAAGTCCGGGTGCGCAAGTTCCAGCGCCTGCAACTGCGTAAACAACCGGTCGTATTCCGCATCCGGGATTTGCGGCGCATCCAGCGTGTAATACAGATGCGCATGCTGCTGCAGCAGCATGCGCAATGCTTGAGCGCGCACGGCTGGCGATGTGGGGTCTGGTGCGTTCACGGCGGGCTCAGGAAAAGAGCCGCCGGCCCAAGGCAGAGCCGGCTGAGAGCTCGCGCGCATCGAGCGTGTCGTAGAGCTTTTCAAGGTCGGCTTTGATCACTTGCATGGAATCCGCACGGATGCGGTTACCGTAGTCGTCCATCAGCGCACCGTCCATGGCCGAGGCCAGTGCGAGAGCGGCCTTGCACATGCGGTCAAAGGGTTGCTCCGACCTGGCCACCTGAGGCACGTCCAAAGACATGGTCAGCTCGCGCAAAGCGGTTTGCTCCGGGTCTTCGGCCATGGCGGCTTGCGAGTCAAAAGCCAAAATCAAAATAGGGGCCTGGGCTTGCGCTCCCGGCAGCACCATGCGCCCTGGAATGGCACCGGCCACAAAGCCATGACGGGCTGCATTTTGTTGCACATAGCCGGGGCTCCAGGCAATAGTCGCCGCCCGCAATGTGAAGCTGATCTGGGCGTCGTGCTCACCGGCAAACTGGTCCAACTCACGGGCCCGCGCAACTTCTTCATGCATCTCCGGAAACTCCGGCTCGCCATTGACATCGTCAGCAAAGGCTTGCGCTTTCATGACGAATTCAGAATATTCAATCTGATTGAGCGCACCGGTTCGGTTGGCCAGTTGCACCCCTGCCTGAAATGCGCTGTAGCGCTGACCGGCCACGGGAAGTTCCCATTCCCCGGTATCAATGCTCAAGCCCTCCACAGCAAAAGGCTTGCTGCCCACGCGCCGCGTTAAGGGCATAGCAGCCAGCGCAGCCTCCCCCGAGACCTGGGCGTCAATGGCGATCGGCACGATAACGTCAATCAGCGCATCCAGCGCCGCTTTTTTCTCGATGCTGGTGAGCGTGGTCAGGGATTCGAGGCTGCCGTCAAAAGCCGGGTCCTGGCGCTCATCGCTGTCATCAGGCGCATCGATTTGAGCCGCTTGCTCTGTCGACTCGCTTGAATTCGTAGCTTGACGCGGGCGGTTTTGACGAGAGGTCCAGGCACCATGCGCCACCACCACTGCCAACACCACCGCGCCGGCAATCGCCAGACCCAGTTGCAAATTACTCATGCCGCCGGCACCGCTTGTGCAAACCCGATCGCCTCCCCCATGTCAACCGCGACGATACGTGAAACACCCTGCTCCTGCATCGTCACGCCGATCAACTGCTCGGCCATTTCCATGGCAATTTTGTTGTGGCTGATGAAAAGGAATTGTGTTGACTTGCTCATTCTGGCCACCAGCTTGGCATAGCGCTCGGTGTTGGCGTCGTCCAGCGGCGCATCGACCTCGTCGAGCAAACAAAAAGGTGCCGGATTCAGCTGAAAAATAGCAAACACTAAGGCAATCGCGGTGAGCGCTTTTTCACCACCGGAGAGCAAGTGAATGGTCTGGTTTTTCTTGCCGGGTGGCTGCGCCATCACCTGCACGCCGGCATCCAAAATTTCCTCACCGGTCATCACCAGGCGCGCATGACCACCGCCAAAGAGCTCCGGGAACATCTTGCCGAAGTGACCATTGACCGCCTCGAAGGTACTGGCGAGCAACTCCCGTGTTTCGATGTCAATTTTTTTGATGGCGTCTTCCAAGGTGGCCATGGCCTCGTTGAGGTCAGCCGACTGAGAATCCAAAAAGCCTTTGCGCTCCCGTGCGCTGGTCAACTCATCGAGTGCCGCCAAGTTGACTGCGCCCAGGGACTGGATCTCGCGGTTGATACGGTCGATCTCGCCTTGCAGTCCGGTCAGGCGCACATTCGCGGCATCAATCGACAATTGAAGCGCTTCAAGGTCGGCCTCGGCATCTGTCAAAAGTTGAGCATATTGCTCAAAGCCCAGTCGTGCAGCCTGCTCTTTGAGCTGCATTTCAGTGATGCGCTGGCGCAGCGGGTCAAGCTGACGCTCGAGCTGCAGGCGGCGTTCGTCGCTGGCGCGCAGTTTGGCGCTCAGGTCGTCGTACTGGCTGCGTTTGGCACCCAGGTCAGTCTCGCGCTCGAGCTTGACAGCCAGCGCGCTTTGCAAACCGGCCTGTGCCGCCGCATCGCTCAGTCGCGAAAGCTCTTCTTTGGCGCGTTGCTCTTCGTCGGCCAGCGAGGCTGCTTGTTGCGCCGCCATGTCGATGGCACGAGCCAGCTCTTCGCGCCGCGACGCCAGGCTGCGCAGCGCAAATTGTGCCTCTTGCGTCTGCCGCTCCAGAGAGCGCTGCTGCTCGCGCGATGCGTTGAGCTGACGCTCGCACTCGATCACACGGTCGTCGAGCTGGGCGTGGCGTTCCTGGCTGTCGGCCAGTTGCATGTCCAACTCTTCAAAGCGCGCTTCAGCCGTCACACGACGCTCTTGCAGCTCATCCAACTTCACATCGATCTCGCTGAGGTCGGCTTGAATCTGCTCGCTGCGGGCGCGGGTCTGCTCGGCCAGTTGCGACAAGCGCAAGACCTCCACTTGCAAGGCATGGCTGCGGCTCTGAGCTTCGGCGGCTTCGCTGCGCGCTGTCACCAGGCGTTGCGCTGCATCGCTGTAAGCAGACTCAGCGCGCACCAGGGCGCTGCGGGCCTCGTCCCCGATCAAGGCCTGCGCGCGCAGCTGTTTGTCGAGGTTTTCAATTTCCTGGGCGCGTGCCAGCAAGCCGGCTTGCTCGGAGTCCTGCGCGTAAAAGCTCACGCTGTGCTGCGTCACCGCGTGACCGCCTTGCACGTAAATCACCTCACCGGCTTGTAGCTTGGTGCGGGCTGTCAGCGCTTCATCCAAGCTGGAAGCCGTGTAGCAGCCTTGCAGCCAGTCGGCCAGCAAAGCGCTTTGCCCGGCATCGGACAGGCGCAGGTAGTCGGCCAGCGGTTTAAGTCCAGCGGTACCGGCCCGGGCGGCCGCGCCAGCCACCGGCGGGGAGTAAAAAGACAGTTTGGCCGGCGGGGCATCCCGACCGTCGGTACCGGCAAAGCCGCGCACCATGTCCAGGCGACTGACTTCAAGCGCGCCCAGACGTTCGCGCAGCGCGGCCTCTAAAGCGTTTTCCCAACCCTGCTCCATGTGTATGCGGCTCCACAGGCCTTGCAGACCCTCCAGGCCATGCTTGCTCAGCCAGGGCTTGAGCTTGCCGTCTGTTTTGACTTTTTCCTGCAATGCCTTGAGCGCCTCGACACGCGCCGACAGGTCGGCCTGGCGGGCTGATTCGCTGTTGACGCTTTGCTGCAATTGGCGACGCTCATCGTCCAGGCGGGGAACGCTGTCGGTGAGCTCTTGCAACACCGCCAGGGCCTGGTCCTGGCTGGCCTTGGCCGAAGCGTACTGTTCATTGAGGTTGACCAGGCGGGATTCGTCCGGTGTGTTCAAGGCATTGCGGTCGGCCAGCAGGCGCTCGCGGCGCTCACCCAAAGCACGGCTTTGCTCTTCGATGTTGCGCTGATCAGCCGCCAGAACCTGGATTTGCTGCTGCACCTGCACCACGCCGCTGCGCTGCTCATTGGCCGTGGCTTGTGCGGCACGCAGCGCTTCTTCAAGGGCCGGCAGCCGGCCCGCTTGTTCTTCGTTTTGTGCCGCCAGCAGCTCGGCATGCTCCTCGGCTTGCACGGCTTGCGCGCTCAGGCTGTCGGTTTCCACAGCGGCGTCGGCCTGGCGAGTCGACCATTGGGCGGCCTGCTCCTTGAGTTGCGCCAGGCGCTGCTCAACGCGCACACGCCCATCGACCACAAAGCGGATTTCAGCCTCCAGGCGCCCGACTTCAGCGCTGGCCTCATACAATTTACCCTGGGCTTGGTTGACCTGATCGCCCGCGGCGTAATGCGCCTGACGCACCGTTTCCAGGTCGGCCTCGATGTGGCGCAGATCAGCCAGCCGGCTTTCCAATTCATTGACGGCTTTTTCAGCATCGGCTTGGACCTTGGACTGGTCAGCCTGGCTTTCGGCACGCTTTAAAAACCACAGCTGCTGCTGCTTGAGCATGCCGTCGGCTTGCAAGCTCTTGTAGCGCAGCGCCACCTCGGCCTGCTTTTCAAGTTTGTCTAAATTGGCATTGAGTTCACGCAAGATGTCTTCAACACGTGTCAGATTTTCGCGCGTGTCCGACAAACGGTTGGCCGTTTCGCGGCGGCGCTCTTTGTACTTGGACACGCCGGCCGCTTCTTCGAGAAACAGACGCAATTCTTCCGGCTTGGACTCAATGATGCGACTGATGGTGCCCTGGCCGATGATGGCGTAAGCGCGCGGACCAAGACCTGTGCCCAAAAACACGTCTTGCACATCACGCCGGCGCACCGGCTGGTTGTTAATGTAGTAGCTTGAGGTGCCGTCCCGCGTGAGCACACGCTTGACGGCGATCTCGCCAAACTGGCCCCACTGACCGCCGGCACGGTGATCGGCGTTGTCAAACACCAGCTCAACGCTGGACCGGCTGGCCGGCTTGCGGGTGTTGGTTCCGTTGAAGATAACGTCTTGCATGGATTCACCACGCAATTCCGAGGCCCTGCTCTCGCCCAACACCCAACGAACTGCGTCCATGATGTTGGACTTACCGCAGCCGTTCGGACCCACCACGCCCACCAGTTGACCCGGCAGCACGAAATTGGTGGGTTCCGCGAATGATTTGAAGCCCGAAAGCTTGATGGAACTAAGACGCACGGCAAACCTGAAAAAAATAGAAAAAAGAGTCTAACTAGTTGATTTTCAATGGTTTTATGAAACCAATCCACGCAGCAAAGAAATTTTCAGGACCTTGCGGCGGCAACCCGGAAAGAGCTTGATTATTACCCGAGCGAGTCCCACCAAGATCAGCCTGCCAGCAGACCGTCCTGCCGGAGCCCGGCCGGTCTTTCCCTTGATAATAGCCAGATGAATCCATTGCTCTCACGCCTTTTGCCCTACCCTTTTGAACGGCTGCGCCAGTTGCATGCCAGCGTTAGCCCGAATCCGGCTTTTCGGCCTATCAGTCTGGGCATTGGTGAGCCGCGCCACGCTACCCCTGAATTGATCAAAACCGCCCTGATGGCCAGTCTGGCCGGGCTGGCCAGTTACCCGGCCACCCTGGGTGAACCGGACCTGCGACTGGCCATGGCCAACTGGGTTGCGCGCCGCTACGGATTGAAAGTCAACACGGCCACTCAAATCATGCCGGTCAACGGCTCGCGCGAGGCCCTCTTCGCATTGACCCAAACCATCATGGATCCGACGCGCGCAGGCGCCACCGTGGTCTCGCCCAACCCTTTCTACCAAATCTACGAAGGCGCAGCCCTGCTGGCCGGCGCGCAGGTGTATTACGCGCCCAGCGATGCGTCGCGCAATTTCGGTATCGACTGGGCCGCTGTGCCAGAGGCGGTTTGGGCCAAAACTCAGCTGTTGATCGTCTGCTCGCCGGGCAACCCGACCGGCGCGGTGATGGACCTGCAGGAGTGGAAGCTGTTGTTTGAGCTGAGCGACCGCCACGGCTTTGTGATTGCCTCCGACGAGTGCTACAGCGAGATTTATTTCCGTCCCGAGCCACCACTGGGCAGCTTGCAGGCGGCAGCAGCTTTGGGCCGGCACGACTTTAAAAACCTGGTGGCGCTGACCAGCCTGTCCAAACGCAGCAACGTGCCCGGTTTGCGCAGCGGCTTTGTGGCCGGCGACGCCGCTATTTTGAAATCATTTTTGCTTTATCGCACTTACCACGGCAGCGCCATGAGCCCTGTGGTGCAGGCCGCCAGCCGCGCGGCTTGGGACGACGAAGACCATGTGGTGCTCAACCGCGAGATGTACCGGCAAAAATTTGCCGAGGTCACCCCCTTATTGGCCAGCGTCATGAAAGTGTCTTTGCCCGATGCCGGCTTTTACCTGTGGGCCGAGATTCCACCGGCCTTCAAGGGCTCTGACGAGAACTTCTCCAGCCTGCTGCTGGCTCAATACAATGTGGTGGTTTTGCCCGGCAGCTACCTGGCGCGCGACGTGACAGCGCCTGACGGCAAAAGCTTCAACCCCGGCGCCGGCCGCGTGCGCATGGCGCTGGTGGCCGAAACCGCCGAATGCCGCGAAGCGGCTGAGCGCATTGTCCTTTTTTGCCAAGCCCACGCTGCTTCTGCAGCCTGAACTTTTTCACTGCTCTTTTTTTAAAACCGCCAACAACATGACCCAAGCCCTGCAAACCATCATTGACGCCGCGTGGGAAGACCGCAGCAAACTGTCACCCGCCTCCGCACCGCCCGAAGTGATGGATGCTGTCGAGCAGGTCATCAGCCAGCTCAACAAAGGCGTGCTGCGCGTGGCCACGCGCGAGAGCGTGGGTGTGTGGATCACGCACCAGTGGATCAAGAAAGCCGTATTGCTGAGCTTTCGCCTGAAAGACAATGTCTTGATGCGCGCCGGCGATCTGGGCTTTTTTGACAAAGTGCAAACCAAGTTCGCCCACCTCAGTGAGGCCGAGATGCGCGCCACCGGCGTGCGTGTGGTGCCCCCTGCTGTGGCGCGGCGCGGCAGCTTTATCTCTAAAGGCGCCATCCTGATGCCCAGCTATGTGAACATCGGCGCCTGGGTGGGTGAAGGCACCATGGTCGACACCTGGGCCACCGTGGGCAGCTGCGCCCAAGTCGGCAGCAATGTGCACCTGTCCGGCGGCGTGGGCCTGGGCGGCGTGCTGGAGCCGCTGCAAGCCAACCCGACCATCATTGAAGACAACTGCTTTATCGGCGCCCGCTCTGAAGTCGTTGAAGGCGTTATCGTCGAAGAAAACTCGGTGATCTCCATGGGCGTTTACATCGGCCAGAGCACCCCGATTTATGACCGCGCAGCCGACACCGTGACCTACGGCCGCATTCCGGCCGGCTCCGTGGTCGTCTCGGGCAACCTGCCCAAGGCCGGCGGCAAGTACTCCATGTACTGCGCGGTGATCGTCAAGCGTGTGGACGCCAAAACACGCGCCACCACCAGCCTGAATGACCTGCTGCGCGACTAAGCAACTGTCTTTACAAAGCCCCGCATGAGCGCCACCCTGCACCTGACTGAGCAACTGATCTCACGCGCCTCGCTCACACCCGATGACGCGGGTTGCCAGGCCCTGATTGCTGCGCGTCTGGCGCCGCTGGGCTTTGTCTGCGAGACCATCGTCAGCGGACCCGACGACTTTCGCGTCACCAACCTGTGGGCCAAGTTCACCGGCACGGCTGGAACCGCCTCGCCCACACTGGTTTTTGCCGGCCACACCGACGTGGTGCCCACCGGTCCGCTGGCGCAATGGACCACGCCGCCGTTTTCACCCAGCCACCGCGATGGCCGGCTTTACGGTCGTGGTGCTGCCGACATGAAAAGCTCCATCGCCGCCATGGTGGTGGCGACCGAAGAGTTTCTGGCGGCCCACCCGAAACCGGCTTTGTCGATCGCCTTTCTCATCACCAGTGACGAAGAAGGCCCGTCCAAAGACGGCACGCTGGTGGTCTGCCAGCAATTGCAGGCACGCGGTGAAAAGCTCGATTACTGCATCGTGGGTGAACCCACCTCGGTCGAGCAGCTGGGCGACATGATCAAAAACGGCCGCCGTGGCACGCTCAGCGGCAAGCTCAGCGTCAAAGGTGTGCAAGGCCACATTGCTTACCCGCATCTGGCCAGAAATCCGGTGCACCAGTTTGCGCCGGCGCTTAGCGAGCTGGTGGCCACCGAATGGGACAAGGGCAATGCATTTTTTCAGCCCACCAGCTGGCAGGTGTCCAACGTGCACGGCGGCACTGGCGTCGGCAACGTGATACCCGGTGAGTTGCTGGTGGACTTCAACTTTCGTTTTTCAACTGAATCGACCGCTGACAATTTGAAGCAGCGCCTGGAAGCTGTGCTCACAAAGCACGGGCTGGACTATGCGCTGCAATGGACCCTGGGCGGCGAGCCTTTTCTCACCACCCCGGGTGAGCTGGTGCAAGCGGTACGCGGCGCCATTGCGGCTGAAACCGGTTTGCAAACCGAACTTTCAACCACAGGCGGTACCAGTGACGGCCGATTTATCGCCAAGATCTGCCCGCAGCTGATCGAGCTGGGCCCCATCAACGCGTCTATCCACAAGATCGATGAGCACGTGCTGGTCGCCTCGCTGGACCCGCTGAAAAATATCTACAAGGGCGTGCTGGAGCGTCTGTCGGCGGCATGAACGCGCCGTCTTTGACGGTGCTCAAGCTGATCAAGAGCATCAGCGAACGCCTTGAAGCCGCTGGCCTAAGCGCGAACGATGGGTTTGGCCACGGCACCCAAACAGCCTTTGACGAAGCCGCCTGGCTGGTGATGTGGCGCCTGGGCTTGCCGCTGGACGACCTGGACGGCGTGGCCGAGCGCCCGGTCAGTGCTGAAGAATCACAGCGGGTTGACGTGCTGGTCGCTTCGCGCATCAACAGCCGGCTACCGGCCGCCTACCTGACGCGCGAAGCCTGGCTCCAGGGTGTGCCCTTTTACGTGGACGAGCGCGTGATCATCCCGCGCAGCTTCATTGCCGAGCTGCTGGCCGACGGCAGCATCGACCCCTGGCTGAGCGAAGACACCCAGCGCGTGCTCGATTTGTGCACCGGCAATGGCAGCCTGGCCGTGCTGGCCGCCATGACCTACCCGGACGTGCAGGTAGATGCCGCTGACATCAGCGTGGATGCGCTGGCGGTGGCCCGCATCAATATTGACCGGCATACTTTGGCTAAGCGCATCAAACTGATTGAATCCGACGGACTGGCCGCCTGCCCCGGCCCCTACGACCTGATTGTGTGCAACCCGCCCTATGTCAACGCCGCCAGCATGGCCGCCTTGCCCGCAGAATTCCGGGCCGAACCGGCTTTGGCCCTGGCCGGCGGCGAGGACGGCATGGACTTCATTCGCGCACTGATTCATGATGCGGTGCAACATATGAGCGAAAATAGTGTGTTGGTGCTCGAAATCGGCAACGAACGTGACAACTTCGAACGCGCTTTCCCGGCGCTGTCGCCCTTGTGGTTTGAAACCAGCGCTGGCAGTGACCAGGTGCTGTTGCTCACGCGCCAGGAACTGAGCTGATATTTTGGTAGCACGCGGGCTCAAAGCCCGGCGCGCTTTTTTATTTTTTCTGTCTGCCCTTTTCAATGATTAACCTCAAAAACGTGGTGCTGCGTCGCGGCGCCAAAGTGATTCTCGACAGCGCGTCGGTCAACCTCAACCCCGGTGAAAAAGTCGGGTTGGTCGGGCGCAACGGTGCGGGCAAATCATCGCTGTTTGCCATGCTCAACGGCACGCTCCATGAAGACGGCGGCGAGTTCTACATCCCGGCGCAGTGGCGCATGTCGCAAGTCGCGCAGGACATGCCCGAGACCGAGCAAAGCGCTACCAGCTACGTCATCGAGGGCGATGTGGTCCTGCAAGCCGCGCAAGCGGAGGTCGATGCGGCTGACGCCAGCGGCGACGGCGACCGCATGGCCCACGCTTACATGGACTTGTATGACGCCGGTGCGCATGACGCACCGTCCCGCGCCCAGGCGCTGATCCTCGGTCTGGGCTTCAAGGTCAGCGAGCTCGACAACCCGGTCAACAGCTTTTCTGGCGGCTGGCGCATGCGCTTGCAACTGGC
>CAXNEG010000027.1:0-12462 GCA_964201305.1 Polaromonas sp. | reverse complement strand
GGAATGCCAAAGGCTTCAGGATACAGGGTGCCTAATGGCACGCTTTCGTAATGAACACTCATGCAGCCGATGCTAGCGCACAAGTGCTGCGCGGCCATCGCAGCAGAGCTGTGGGTCCTCGCCGCCCCAGCAAAGGCCGAGGCTCAAGCGGTCCACGCTCATGCCCCTGACGAACAGAGCCGGTGCTATGCTGCCTCGCCATGAGTGCCGACCCCCCTGCCCGCCTGATCTGCTTGAACAAGCCCTACGGCGTCCTCAGTCAATTCACGCCCGAGGGTCGCTGGCGCGGTTTGAAAGACATCATCGAGATGCCCGGCGTTTATGTGGCCGGCCGGCTGGACGCCGACAGCGAAGGCTTGCTGCTGCTGACCGACAACGGCGCCTTGCAGGCGCGCATCGCCGACCCCCGCTACAAAATGGAAAAAATCTACTGGGTGCAAGTCGAAGGCGAGCCCGATGCACATGCGCTGGACGCGCTGCGCCTGGGCGTCGCACTCAACGACGGCATCACCCGCCCGGCTCGGGCCCGTCTGATCGATGAGCCGTCAGGGCTGTGGCCGCGCACACCGCCGATCCGGGTGCGCCAGTCCAAGCCAAGCGCATGGATTGAATTGAGCATCCAAGAGGGGCGTAACCGGCAGGTCCGGCGCATGACCGCAGCCGTGGGCCTGCCCACGCTGCGGCTGATCCGCGCGGCCATTGGCCCCTACAGTCTGGAAACGCTGGCGCCGGGGGAGTGGCGCCAAGCCAATGCAGCCGACTGCCAGGCGAAATAGCAAAGCCTTAGGCAGGCAAGGCCGGCGCGTGATGATGGCGCCATGCGCCCAGGGCGCAAGCCACCGCCAGGGCACTGATGACCATGGACGCCCAGTACACGCTGGCCAGACCGTAATGCGTGCTCAGCATGCCGCCGGCCAGCCCGCCAATGACACCCGGGAAGCCGTAGCCGATGACGGTGTAAAGCGCCTGACCGCGCCCGCGCAAGCGGCCGCCGAAGTGCTGAGACAACAAAGCAATGCAGACCGTGTGGTGCGTGGCAAAGGTCAGCGCGTGCAAAGCTTGCGCCAGCAGCAGCAACACCAGCACTTGCGCGCTGCTGGCTGTCAGGCCCATGCGCAGCACCATGGCGGCTGAGCAAAGTACCAGCCAGGCCGGCAAGCTCATGTGCGGCAGCCAGCGTGACTGCGTGAAAAACCAGCCGATCTCCACCACCACCGACAAAGCCCAAAGCAAACCGATCATGCTTTTGCTGTAGCCCAGCGAATCAAGGTAGAGCGAGAAGAAAACATAAATACCGATGTGCGAGAGCACATGAAAAAACACCGAGGCAAAAAACCACTGCACCGCGCGCTGGCGCAGCACCGGCATGACATTGACGCGCAGCGCGTGCGCCGGAATGGCTTCTTTGAGGTCGGGCAAGCAAAAAACACTGAGGGTTACCGCCAGCATGGTGGCCACGGTCCAAGCTGGAAAGTGGTGCATGCCCGCGCGTTCAAAAAAAATGCCGGCCACGATCACCGTGACGAGAAATCCAACCGAGCCCCACAAGCGAATCCGGCCGTAGCGGCGGATATTAAAGACACCTTCCTGGGTGACCAGATGGGCCATGGCGGCCTCGCTCATGGGCATCATGGCGCTGGTGTGGATGAACATGAAAAGCAGCACACCAAACAACCAGTTCACGCCACCGTCCCACCACAGCCCGACAGATGCCAGCAGCGCGGCGCAGGCGCTGTAACGCATGAGTTGGATGCGCTCACCGGTGCGGTCACTCAGCCAGCCCCAGCCATAAGGTGCAAACAAACGCGTGGCGGCCTGCAACGACACCAGCACGCTGATGGCCAGGATGCTCAGGCCCAACTCCTGGAGCCACAGCGGGAGGTAGGGGTTGAAAAAACCGATGTGCGCAAAGTAGCTGGCTGAAAGCGCAGCAAAAGGCGCAAGTTGGCGGCGGGAAGTCATGCGCAGGCGTTCAAAGCACGCGGCCAGGGCCGCGGTGGGTGCAAAGACTCAAAGCGCGCCGGGAACGCGCGGCATGCTCACGCGCACGTCGGCACACTGGGCGCGATGCTGCAGCGCATGCTCCATCACCACCAGCGCCAGCATGGCTTCAGCAATCGGCGTGGCACGAATGCCCACGCAGGGGTCGTGCCGGCCCTTGGTCGTCACGGTGGTGCTTTGGCCTGCCAGGTCCACCGATTCGCGCGGCGAGAGGATCGAGCTGGTAGGCTTGATGGCGATAGAGACTTCCAGGTCTTGCCCGGTGCTGATGCCGCCCAGCACGCCACCGGCGTTGTTGCTCTTAAAGCCCTCCGGGGACAGTGAGTCGCCATGCACGGTACCGCGCTGGCTGACGCTTGCAAAGCCGGAACCGATCTCCACGCCCTTGACAGCATTGATGCCCATCATGGCGTAGGCAATGTCGGCATCTAGCTTGTCAAACAGCGGCTGGCCCAGGCCCACCGGCATGCCGGTGGCAACCAAGCGGATGCGCGCGCCGCAGGAGTCGCCGGCCTTGCGCAGCGCATCCATGTAGGCCTCGAGCGCCGACACATCGGCCGTCGCTGCAAAAAACGGGTTGTGGGGCACATGGTCCCATGACTCGAAAGGCACACCGAGGTCGCCGATCTGCGTCATGCAACCCATGAAGCGTGTGCCGTACTGCGCCGCCAGCCACTTTTTAGCGACAGCGCCAGCAGCCACCATGGGCGCCGTCAAGCGGGCAGACGAGCGGCCGCCGCCGCGCGGGTCGCGCAGGCCATATTTGTGCAGGTAGGTGTAGTCGGCGTGACCAGGGCGGAAGGTGTCCAGGATGTTTCCATAATCCTTACTGCGCTGGTCGGTATTTTTTATCAAGAGGCAGATCGGCGTGCCGGTGGTCTTGCCTTCGTAAACGCCCGAGAGGATTTCGACCGCATCGGGCTCGTTGCGCTGCGTCACGTGCCGGCTGGTGCCGGGCCGGCGGCGGTCCAAGTCGTGCTGGATGTCAGCTTCCGTCAAATCCATGCCGGGCGGGCAGCCGTCGATCACGCAGCCAATGGCCAAGCCGTGGGATTCACCAAAGTTGGTGACCGCGAAGAGTTGTCCGAAGGTGTTGCCGCTCATGGGCACTGATTATCCACCGGTCAGGGGCAGCACCGGATTAGCTTGGCTTGGCCTCGTCTTCGGACGGCCAGTCACGGATATAGGCCTTGAGCATCTGGTTCTCGAAGTTCTGGCTGTCCACCACGGCTTTGGCCACATCGTAAAAACTGATCACGCCCATCAAAACCTTTTGTTCAACCACCGGCATGTAGCGTGCATGGTGCTCGAGCATCATGCGGCGCACATCGTCAATTTCGGTGTCCGGGGTGCATGTCAGCGGCTGGTCGTCCATGGCCTGGTCCACCAGCGTGCTGCCGATTTCACCGCCGTTTTTGACAATGCTCTTGATCACTTCGCGAAAAGTCAGCATGCCAACCAGCGCGCCTTGCGACATGACGACCAAAGAGCCGATGTCTTTGTCGGCCATGGTTTGGGTGGCCCGGGCCAAGGGCTCGTCAGGCTGCACGGTAAAAAGTGTGCTGCCCTTGACACGCAATATGTCTGCGACTTTCATTTCCGGTCTCCTGAATGTTGTTGCCAACCGCATGGCCTTTGGCGCTGAGCGCAAGACCGGCGGGGCGCAGTGCCAATATAGCCCACAATCAGACTCAATCCGCCGGCTGCGGCGGGCTTTTAAGACTTCTTCAGGAGACAGCATGCCTGGTTACTCAGACCCCGGCTTTGACACACTGGCCTTGCACGCGGGCGCGCAACCCGATCCGGCCACCGGTGCTCGCGCCGTACCCATCCATTTGACAACCTCCTTTGTCTTTGAGTCCAGCGAGCACGCGGCCAGCCTGTTCAACCTGGAGCGTGCCGGCCATGTTTACTCGCGCATCAGCAATCCGACCAATGCCGTGCTCGAGCAGCGGATCTCGGCACTCGAAGGCGGCATAGGCGCGATTGCCACGGCCAGCGGTCAGGCCGCGCTGCACCTGAGCGTCGCCACGCTGATGGGCGCCGGCTCGCACATCGTGGCCAGCACCGCGCTCTACGGCGGCTCGCACAACTTACTGCACGACACGCTGCGCCGCTTCGGCATTGACACCACGTTTGTGCCGCCCGGCGACCACGCCGCCTGGCGCGCTGCGGTACGGCCCAACACCAAGCTCTTTTTTGGCGAAACCGTGGGCAACCCCGGCCTGGACGTGCTCGACATCGAGGCCGTGGCCGCCATCGCCCACGCGGCCAGGGTGCCGCTGCTGGTCGATTCGACGCTGACCTCGCCCTGGCTGATCAAACCTTTTGACTTGGGCGCCGATCTGGTCTACCACTCGGCCACCAAGTTTCTCAGTGGCCACGGCACGGTGATCGGCGGGCTGGTGGTCGATGGCGGCTCATTTGACTGGGATGCCTCGGGCAAGTTTGCCGAGCTCACCGAGCCCTACGCCGGCTTTCACAACATGGTCTTCAGCGAAGAAAGCACCGTGGGCGCCTTTTTGCTGCGCGCCCGCCGCGAAGGCCTGCGCGACTTCGGCGCCTGCATGAGCCCGCACACCGCCTGGCTCATCTTGCAAGGCATCGAAACCTTGCCGCTGCGCATGGCCCGCCACATGAGCAACACCGAAAAAGTGGTTGAGTTCTTAGCCGCGCACCCGCTGGTGGCGCGCGTGGGCCACCCGATGCTGCCTAGCCACCCCAGCCATGCGCTGGCGAAAAAACTGCTGCCGCGTGGCGCCGGCTCGGTGTTCAGCTTTGACCTTCGCGGCAGCCGCGCCCAGGGCCAGGCTTTTGTGGAGGCGCTCAAGGTCTTCAGCCACCTGGCCAACGTCGGCGATTGCCGCAGCCTGGTGATTCACCCGGCCAGCACCACGCATTTCCGCATGAGCGACGAAGCCCTGACCGCCGGCGGTATCACCCAGGGCACCATCCGCCTGAGTATCGGCCTGGAAGACCCGGACGATTTGATAGAAGACCTCAAACGCGCATTGAAAGCCGCCGAAAAAGCAACGACCGGAGCCGCCGCATGAAGCTCACCGTCCTGGGTGCCCCCACCTACTGCTACACCGGCAGCAAGCCCTTTGACGCGGCCAAGCCGACGGCAGTGTTCATTCACGGCGTGCTCAATGACCACAGCGTGTGGATACTGCAAAGCCGCTATCTGGCGCACCATGGCTGGAACGTGCTGGCCGTCGATTTGCCCGGCCACTGCCGCAGCGGCGGCGAAGCGCCGGCCAGTGTCGAGGCGGCGGCTGACTTTATTGGCGCGCTGCTGGACGCCGCCGGCGTGGCGCGTGCCGCGCTGATCGGCCACAGCTGGGGTTCGTTGATAGCGCTCGAAGCGGCGGCCCGCCTGGGCGAGCGCATCAGCCATTTGCTGATGGTGGGCACGGCCTACCCCATGAAGGTCTCTGCGGCGCTTCTCGAGGCCTCGCTCAACGAACCCCTGAAAGCGCTCAAGATGATCAACGTCTTTTCACGCAGTACGCTGGCGCCGCCGCCCTCGGTGCTGGGGCCGGGCACCTGGGTCTATGGCAGCAGCCTGGCTCTGGGCCGGCGCGTGCTGGCCGGCAACCCGACGGTCAATGTGTTTCACCGCGGCTTTGTGGCTTGCGACAGCTACGCCAACGGCGAAAAAGCCATGGCTGCAGTGAGCTGCCCGGTGCTGATGCTACTGGGCGATCAAGACCAGATGACGCCCCCTAAGGCCGCTCAGACATTGATCGCCAGTGCCAGTGCCAGCGGCAAGACCTGCAAAGTGATTGCGTTGCCTGTCGGTCATCACCATATGAGCGAAGCACCCGACGCCACACTGCACGCCCTGCGCGAGTTTTTACAGCCATGAAAGCAGCCCGCAAAACGCCAGCAGCTCCAGCTTCCCGCGCCGCACTGGACGCGGCCGACATCTCGCGCGTGATCGAAATGGCCTGGGAAGACCGCACCAGCTTTGACGCGATAGAGCAGCAGTTCGGCCTGAACGAAGCCGCTGTGATCGCACTGATGCGGCGCGAGCTCAAGCTCAGTTCTTTCAAGATGTGGCGTGAGCGCGTGACCGGCCGGACCACCAAGCACGACGCGCTGCGCAGCCCTGAGGTCACGCGCCACCGCGCCAGCCACTCCCGCCAGGCCTGAGGCCGGGACGGCCAGCCCTCAAAGCACTTCGCGTAACCGCGTGTCGGCCCAGCCGGCACGTGCCCGCAGCTTGTCCGTGGCCAGCGTTCTGTCGAGCAACAGTGCATCGACCAAGGGCTCGATGGTCGTGCTGTCCGGATTCACCAGCAACACAAAGCGCGACGCCTTGTCACTGTCGGGATCGACCAGCTGCCCGACCCAGTGAAGCTGCATCAAGGTGTCCAACACGGGCTCGAGCGCAAGAACATCCACCCGCAACTGCTGGGCCAGTGCCGAGGCCAGCATGCCGCGCGGCGAGCTGTCGCGGCTGTGCTCCAGGCTCTGCAAAGACTCCAGCGCCAGTTGAAACTGCCAGCCATGTGCCCCGCCGCGCCGACTCACGCCCGCCAGCAGGCTTGGCAAATAAGCCGTGATCACTGCGCCCATGAGCACGATGATCCAGGACAGGTAAATCCACACCAGCAAGATAGGCAGCGTGGCAAAGGCACCATAAACAGCTGAGTAAGTGGGCACCAGCCCCAGGTAAACAGTCAGCAGCTTTTTGGCCACAGCAATACCGACCGCCACAACGCCCCCGCCCACCCATGCATGGGCCCACTTCACGAAGGTGTTGGGCATGTAGTGGTAAAGCGCAGCTAAGCTGCCGGCCAGGCAAACAAACTCCAGCGTATCAATCAAAAATTGCAGCAGCGCCGCAGGCGCGGCGGCCCCGTTGCGCACGAAGGGCAGCAAGTAAGAGGTGGCGGCCAGGCTGGCGGCCAGCAGCAAGGGGCCCAACGTGACAGCGGCCCAGTAAATCAGCAGCCGCTGCCCGAAAGGCCGGGGCTTGCGCACGCGCCAGATGCTGTTGAGCGTGCGGTCTATGGTCAGCACCAGGGCGATGGCGGTGATCACCAGGACCGCCAGACCCGCCACACCAAGCCGGCTGGCCTGGCGCGTGAACTGCGTCAGGTAACCCAGCACTTGACGCGCGATGTTGTCGGGGATCAGGCTCTCCACCAGCCAGATTTGCAGCGTCCCCTGCAGCTTGGCGAACATCGGAAAGGCCGTGAAAATGGCCAGCGCCACCGTGAAAAAAGGCACCAGCGCGATCGAGGTGGTGAAAGTCAAGCTGCTGGCCGTCAAGCCCAAATGGTCATCCCTGAAGCGTTGTCGCAACGTGATCGCCGTGTCACGCCAGGGAAATTTTGAAAGGTCGGCCAGGAGCTGCTGCAAATTCATGCCGGTATCATGCCATCAGCATGAACAAAACCCGCCAAATCGACACCACACGCTGGCTGGCCACCGCCAGCCTCACCGGGCTGATTGCCCTTGGCCTGGCCTGGGAACTGTGGCTGGCACCCATTCGGCCCGGCGGTTCTCTGCTGGCGCTCAAGGTGCTGCCGCTGATCCTGCCGCTGGCCGGTGTGCTGAAAAACCGCATGTACACCTACCGCTGGCTGAGCCTCTTGGTTTGGCTTTACTTTATTGAGGGTTCGGTGCGGGCCTGGAGCGACGCCGCACCAGGCAACTATCTGGCCATGATGGAAGTACTGCTGTGCCTGCTGCTGTTCACGGCCTGCGCCATGCACGTGCGCGTGCGGCTCAAAAAAACATGAGCCAGACTTTTTTAGAACAATTGCGTGGTATTTGCGGCCAGGCGCATGTGCTCTCAGAGGGCGACCTCAGTGCCTGGGAAATCGACTGGCGCAAACGCTCCTACGGCAAAGCCCTGGCCGTGGTGCGCCCGGGCAACACAGACGAGGTGGCGCGGGTCGTCAAAGCTTGTCTGGCCGCCAGGGTCGGCCTGGTGCCGCAAGGCGGCAACACCGGTCTGGTGGTCGGCTCCACGCCAGACGACAGCGGCAGCCAGGTGGTGCTGAGCCTGCAACGCCTGCGCGCCGTGCGCGAGATCGATGCAGCCAACCTGACCATCACCGTGGAAGCAGGCTGCGTGCTACAACACCTGCAAGAAGCGGCGCTGGAAGCTGGCTTTTTGTTTCCGCTGAGTCTGGCGGCTGAAGGCAGCTGCACGATTGGCGGCAACCTGGCCACCAACGCCGGCGGCACCCAAGTGCTGCGCTACGGCAATGCACGCGAGCTCTGTCTGGGCCTCGAAGTGGTGACGGCCGCCGGCGAGGTCTGGCACGGCCTGTCGGGTCTGCGCAAAGACAACACCGGCTATGACCTGCGCGACCTCTACATCGGCAGCGAAGGCACGCTGGGGGTGATCACCGCCGCCACGCTCAAGTTGTACCCGCTGCCGGCTGCGCGCCTGACCGCCTGGGCCGCTGTCGCCTCGATGGACGAGGCCGTGGCCCTGCTCGGTTTGGCCCAACAACACCTGGGCGCCAGCCTGACCGGCTTTGAAGTCATGGGCCAGTTTGCGCTGAGTCTGGTGGTCAAGCACTTTGCCCAGCTTAAAGTGCCCTTTCATGACAGCGCCGACTTTGGCGTGCTGCTCGAATGCTCTGACCAGGAGTCTGAAACGCATGCGCGCGCGCAGTTCGAGCGCCTGCTTGAAGCCGCACTGGCCAAGGGCTGCGTGAGCGATGCCGTGGTCGCCGAAAGCCTGGCGCAGGCCAAGCAGCTCTGGCATGTGCGCGAAAGTATTCCGCTGGCGCAGGTCGAAGAAGGACTGAACATCAAACACGACATCTCGGTGCCGGTCTCGCGCATTCCAGAGTTTGTACGCAGCACTGACGCCCTGCTGCAACAAGCCCTACCGAGGGTGCGGCTGGTCAACTTCGGCCATCTGGGCGACGGCAACCTCCACTACAACGTGCAAGCGCCGGCAGGTGACAATGCGGCAGCCTTCTTGTCCGAACACGAAGACGAGGTCAACACCCTGGTCTTTGACGCGGTGCAGTGCTTTGGCGGCTCGATTTCGGCTGAGCACGGCGTGGGCACTCTCAAGGTCAGCAAGCTAGAGCACCACAAATCCCCCGTCGCCCTGGACCTGATGCGCGCTATCAAGACTGCACTGGACCCGCACAACCTGATGAACCCGGGCAAGTTGCTGCGCCGATAATGTCCATTCCCGTGCTTTAACTGCTTATTTCACTGCTTTCATGACACAAGCTAAACACCCTCTGCGCTCCCAGTACGAAGACTTCATGCGCCATGTTGACACGCATGGTGTCTTCAAGGCCGACCGCACCGGCACCGGCACCAAGAGCGTCTTCGGCTACCAGATGCGCTTTGACCTGAACGAAGGTTTTCCCCTGGTGACAACCAAAAAAGTTCACCTCAAATCCATCGTCCATGAACTGCTGTGGTTTTTGCAGGGCTCGAGTGACAACAACTGGCTCAAGGCGCGCGGCGTCAGCATCTGGGACGAATGGGCGCGCGAAGACGGTAACCTCGGACCTGTGTACGGCGTGCAGTGGCGCAGCTGGCCCAAGCCTGAGGGCGGCCATATCGATCAGATTGCCGAAGTCATCAAAACGCTCAAGACCAACCCGGACTCGCGCCGCATCATCGTGAGCGCCTGGAACGTGGCCGACCTGTCCAAGATGGCGCTGATGCCCTGCCACGCCTTCTTTCAGTTTTACGTCGCGCCGTCAGAGGTGCCTGGCCAGCCCGGCAAGCTCAGTTGCCAGCTGTACCAGCGCAGTGCTGATATTTTTCTGGGTGTGCCCTTCAACATCGCCAGCTACGCGCTGCTCACGCACATGGTGGCGCAGCAATGCGGGCTGGCCGTCGGCGACTTCATCTGGACCGGCGGCGACTGCCACATTTACAGCAACCACCACGAGCAAGTGGCGCTGCAACTGAGCCGCACGCCCCTGCCCTACCCGACGCTGCACATCAAGCGCCAGCCGGCTTCTATTTTTGACTACGATTTCGAAGACTTTGAGTTTCTCGACTACCAGCATCACCCGGCCATCAAAGCGCCGGTAGCGGTCTGAGTTTGTCCTTGGTCATGCCCCGTATCAACCTGATCTTTGCCCGCGCCGCCAACGGCGTCATCGGCAAAGACAACACCATGCCCTGGCACCTGCCCGAAGACCTGGCGCACTTCAAGCGCCTGACGCACGGCTGCCCGGTGGTCATGGGCCGCAAGACCTGGGACTCGCTGCCGCCGCGCTTTCGTCCGCTGCCGGGGCGCAGCAACATCGTGGTCACGCGCCAGAACGACTGGCAGGCCGAAGGCGCTCTGCGCGCCGCCAGCCTGCCCGAGGCCTTGCGCCTGTGCGGTGAGGTGCCTGACATCTGGGTCATTGGCGGTGCCGACATTTACCGCCAGGCCGAACCGATGGCCGTGCGCGCTGAAGTCACCGAGATCGCGCAGAACTTTGAAGGTGACGCCTTGGCGCCCGTGCTGGGTGTGGCCTGGCAAGAAACTGAGCGTAGCGCGCAACTGGCGGCCAGTGGCTTGGCTTTTAGCTTTGTGACTTACCAAAAACATGGGGACTCAGCAGCGTGAAAATTGCCACCTGGAACGTCAACTCACTGGCCGTGCGGCTGCCTCAGGTGCTCGACTGGCTGGCCGCCAACCCGGTAGATGTGCTGTGTTTGCAAGAGCTGAAAATCCCAGATGAAAAATTTCCGCTGCAAGCCCTGCAAGACGCCGGCTACGACCACTGCGCGGTGTTCGGCCAGAAAACCTACAACGGCGTGGCCATCATCAGCCGCCTGCCGCTGCACGATGTCACTCAAAACATAGACGGTTTTCCCGATGAACAGTCGCGCGTGATCGCCGCCACCATAGAGACAGCGCAAGGCCCGCTGCGTCTGGTCAATGGTTATTTTGTGAATGGCCAGGCGCCAGACAGCGACAAGTTTGCCTACAAAATGCAGTGGCTGGACAGCTTGCGCAACTGGCTGTCCCGTGAAATCAAGCGCACGCCGCACCTGGTGCTGGTGGGCGACTTCAACATCACTTTCGACGACCGCGACACCCATGACCCGCAGGGTCTGCGCGAGACGATTCACCACACCAGCCTAGAGCGCGAGCAGTTCAAGGCGCTGCTGGATCTGGGACTGGTCGATGCCTTCCGGCTGTTTGATCAGCCCGAGAAAAGCTATTCATGGTGGGATTACCGGGAGTTTGCTTTCAGGCGCAACCGCGGGCTGCGCATTGACTATATTTTGGTGAGCGAGCCGCTCAAGCCCCTGGTGGCGGGCTGCGTCATTGACAAGCTGCCCCGAAAAAACGAACGCCCCAGCGACCACGTGCCGGTGGTGGTGGAGCTGGGCTGAAAGCCCGCGCTGGTCATCCGCGCCAAGGCGGGGATGGATTCCTGCCTTCGCAGGAATGACGTAGTGGGGGCGCGAATGACGGGCTTATTCCAGGCCCAGTTCCTGAATCTTGCGGGTGATGGTGTTGCGACCAATGCCCAGCTTTTGAGCGGCTTCAATCCGGCGCCCACGGGTGTTGCTCAGGGCGGTCTGAATCAGCTTGGACTCAAAACGGCGTGTCAGCACGTCCCAGACATCGGTCTGGCCAGCGAGCAGCAAAGCCAGCGCCTCGGTTTCCAGGCCGTTCTCCCAGCCACTGGCCAAGCCTGGCACAGGCGAGGCGGCTGTCACGGGCAAAGAAAACAGCGCGTTGCTCAGAGCGTTGGGCATGAGAGCGTTTTCAAATGGCGCTGACGCCTGGTCAGCCACGGCCGTTGAACTTGTGTCGGTTGATGACAAGGCTGTGTGAACGGCAACAGGCGCAGCTTGCAGCACTTCGGGGGGCAAATCTTTCGCTTCTACAACCTGCGATGGTGCCATCACGGTAAGCCAGTGACAGATGTTTTCAAGCTGGCGCACATTGCCGGGAAAGTTGAAAGTGCTGAGCAGCTGCAGCGCCTGGTCTGTGATTCGCTTGGGCTCGACGCCCAGTTGCTTGGCGCTTTGCTGCAAAAAATGGCGCGTCAGCATGAACACGTCTTCACGGCGCTCGCGCAGCGCGGGCAGCCGCAGGCGGATCACGTTGAGGCGGTGAAACAAGTCTTCGCGGAAGGCACCGTCTTTGACACGCTGCTCCAGGTCCTGGTGGGTGGCAGCGATGACGCGCACATTGGCTTTGACGGCGTTGTGCCCGCCGACGCGGTAAAAATGACCGTCGCTGAGCACGCGCAGCAAGCGTGTTTGCAAATCAAACGGCATGTCGCCGATTTCATCTAAAAACAGCGTGCCGCCATCGGCCTGCTCAAAGCGGCCACGGCGCATGGTCTGGGCGCCCGTGAAGGCGCCGCGTTCGTGGCCGAAGAGTTCGGATTCCAGCAGGTCTTTGGGGATGGCTGCGGTATTGATGGCAATGAAGGGCCCGGCGGCGCGCTGGGAATGCTTGTGCAGCGCGCGCGCCACCAGCTCTTTGCCGGAGCCCGACTC